>NZ_CP018077.1 GCF_001886735.1 Sulfitobacter alexandrii | reverse complement strand
ATGATAGCCCGGGGTTGCCAGCCTTCGGCGGCGCAGAGGCGGGCAAGGTCTTCGGCCATGGGCTCGAGCCCGCACCGTTGCCGCGCGCCGAGCCGGGTAAAACCCTGACCGGGCAGATCGACCGCGATCACGTGAAAGGTTTCGGCGAGGATCGGCATGAGGTGCCGCCAGCTCTGGGTTGCGCCGCCGGCGCCGTGGACGAGCAGCACGGTCGGCCCACGCCCCAGCTCCTGTACGTGCCATTTATGGGGTTTGCACAGAACGAAGCGGGACTGCGCGCTCATCGGCCAGTCGCCGGAATGCCGGGACCAGTCCACGTCAGCCCGCCAGGTTCGCGCTGACGGTTTTCGACAGGGTCCGGGCATCCGCCTGCGGCAGCGACACGTGACGCGCCCGCAGGGACAAAGCCAGATCCTTGAGCGCGTGTTCGGGGCGGCGGCCCGTGTCGATGACGATGCAGCGGACGCCGGTGGCGGCAATGTGCCGGGCCATGTCCGCCGCATCGGATCCGGCGCTGGCGCGGTCTGCCGCCCCCGAAAGGTCGATGTTCCCCCGCCCATCCGTCAGCAGGATCAAGACGGGTGTCAGCCCACGGCGCTGTGCGGGCAGGATCGTCTCCAGTCCTGCCTTGAGACCCGCGGCAAGCGGTGTGCCGCCGCCGCCCGGCAGGTCGGCCAGCCGCCGCTTGGTCTGTACCAGCGACCGGGTGGGGGGCAGCAGCAGTTCGGCGTCGCGCCCCCGAAAGGCGATCAGGGCGACGTGGTCACGACTTGCATAGGCGTCCGCCAGCAGCAGTTCGACCGCGCCCTTGGCCTCGGCCAGGCGCGCCAGCGCGGCGGAGCCTGACGCATCGACTGCGAAAACCAGCAGCCGGTCGGACAGGTCCTCGAAGCGTTTGTACCGCAGGTCGGCGGGTGCGATGATCGGGCCGATACGATCCGGTTGCCGTTCCCGCCTCAGACGCTGCCAGGGGATCGCGGCACGCAGGGTGGCGACAAGATCGACACGGGGTTGCGCGCCGCGGGCGCCGCCCTCGCGAGCGGGGAGGGGGCGGCCCCGCCGGTTCCCGATCCGGCGGCGGCCCGCGCCGCTTCCGCTGGTGGTCTTGCCGGTGCCCGCGCCCGTTCCCGCTAGAATATCCGGGGGCAGGGCGGTGCGGATCGCGGCCAGCAGCATCTCGGCGGGCAGGGCGTTCTGGCCATCCGTCTCGGGCCCGTCATCGGCCCCACCGTCATTCTGCTCCTCCGGCGTCGGTTCCGGCGGCGGCGCGTCGTCCGGCAGCCGGGTGGCGCGCGGGGCGAGGACGAGTTCGGCGGCGACGGCGATGTCATCCGCCGTGACCCGGTCGCGCTCGGCCAGCGCCGCATGGGCGTGGGCGGCGCGCAGCGCGCTGCTTGCCGCGCGCAGGCTGGAAATGCCGAGCGTCATGCAAAGCCCGGTTATGTCGCGCAGGACGGCCTCGTCGTACGATACCTTTTTCGGTACCTGGCCCCGCGCTTCGGGGTCACATTCCGGGGTCACGCAGTCGTGCAGCCCGAGCCCCGCGAAATCCACGTGAAAGGCCAGCCGGTCCGCGAGCGCGGGCGGCAGGCCGGTGTCGTCCTCGGCGCTTTCATCCAGCGCGATGAGGCCGCGATGCCCGCCTCGGTCCAGAAGGGCGCAGAGGGGGGCGGCGGTCGTTTCCTCCAGCCGCTCTGCCATCGGCAGCACGAGCAGGCGCTCCGGCCGCTCCAACAGGCCTGCATGCCGAACGACACGGCTCTGTGCGAGACTTTGCGAGATATCGACGCCGCCCGTGAGGGCTTCGACGGAAAGACCGGGGTGAAGTCGGGTGCAAGCGCGGGGCAGCAGGGCGGCAAAGGCGTCCCGGGCGGGTCCGGCGCGGGCGCGCAGGATGATTCCGCCCAAGCCGGCGGGATCCAGCGCAAGCAGCCTGAGCGCCAGTGTCGCACGGGCGAAGGGCGTCATCCCAGCACGTCCTCGACCACACGGTCGACACGGGTGCCGGTGCCCGCTTCGTCCAGCGGATCGCGGCGCAGCCGGTGGCGCAGGGCCAGGGCCGCCACGTCGCGGATATGCGCACGGGCCAGCGCCGTGTCGTCGCGGTAGGCGGCGTAGGCACGGGCCGCCTTGAGCAAGGTGAGTTCACCGCGCAAGCCGTCCGACCCCAGCTTGATGCAAAGTTCGGCGACGTCCCGCAACGCGCTGTCCGGCGTCCTGAGCTGCGCCAGAGCCTTGCGCGCGCTGATGATCCGGTCGCGCAGTGCGGCATCCTCGGCCTGCCAGCGGAGCATGAAGGCGGCATTGTCATTCTCGTAGGCATCCCGGCGCTTGATGACCTCGACCCGCTCGTCGATATCCGTGGGCGAGGCGACATCGACCGACAAGCCGAACCGGTCCAGCAATTGCGGCCGCAGCTCACCTTCTTCGGGGTTCCCGGACCCCACCAGAACGAACCGCGCCGGATGCCGGATCGACAGGCCCTCACGCTCGATCACGTTCTCCCCGGACTGTGCGACATCGAGCAGAAGGTCGACGATGTGGTCTTCCAGCAGGTTGACCTCGTCGATGTAGAGATACCCGCGGTTCGCCGCGGCCAGAAGCCCCGGCTGGAACGCCTTTTCGCCTCTCGTCAGGGCCTTTTCGATGTCCAGCGCGCCGGTGACGCGATCCTCCGAGGCCCCGAGCGGCAGATCGACGACCGGCGTGGGAATGTCCTGCGTGGTGCCATCGACCACACCGGCCCACGCGGGGCAGTCCGCCAGCCGCGCGCTGTTGACGGGGCAGGCACGCACGGCGGAGATCGGGGGCAGAAGCGCCGCAAGGGCACGCACCGCTGTCGATTTGCCGGTGCCCCGATCGCCAAAGACCAGCACGCCGCCGATGGAGGGGTCGATGGCAGTCAGCAGCATCGCGCGCTTCATGTCGTCCTGGCCGACAATGGCGGAAAAGGGAAAGGGTTGTGTCATGGTCTCTCCAACTGTTGCAGGGGCGATGTGCCGCCCCAGGTGCCGTCCTCGTCCAGAAGCGAGAAACGGGCATAGAGTTCTTCGCGGAACCAGCCTTCGGTGCGGACCGCGCGGATGGCCTCGGCGTGGGGGCCGGTACGGGCGAAATCGGCCATGCGCGCCGCATCCGGCCAGATCGAGAAGGTGACCTGGTGCAGCCATGGCACTTCTCCGATGCCGATCTTGAAGACGACGTTGGGGTCGCGCCCGATCACCGCGGAAATATCGGGCACGCGCCGCCAGAAACGCGCGAGGATCGAAGGTTTGATGGTGGCCCGGGTCAGCGCGGCGAGCGGAACGTCGGACCTGCCTGCACCGGGGACGAACGGTGTCTCTCCCGACCACGCGCCGCGCACGCTGTCGGTGGTCATGTAGAGGGTCCAGTGTTCGCTGGCGCGGGCGGCGTATCCGGCGAACACCGGGGCCGTGGCCTGGGCGGCGCGTGCGGCAGCCAGATCGGGCCATGTACAGAGAATAGCATAGACCCCGAAGTTGGGCCGCGGCGTGAAACCCTCTCCCGTGCCGGAGCCGCAGAGCTTCCAGAAGCCGATGCCGGCCACGCGGGACATGGAGCGCCGGGCCAGCCCCATCATGGCAAAGGCCCACAGGCGGGCGAACACGCCCTCGAAGCGGTAGAAGCTGAGGCTGACCACCTGTGTCACCGGTTTGCGAGTCCCCTTGGCTGTCCAGTCAAGTTTACATCTTATGCCGCGCTTGAAAAGACCGATCAGGGAATTGTTGTAAACCAAAGTGGACAGATGTACGCTTTCAGAAGCTGACAGGATACGACATGACCCAGGACATCCGCGCGATTGTGATCGGTGCCGGCCTTGGCGGGCTGGCCGCCGCGATGCGGCTGGGGGCCAAGGGCTATGCCGTGACGGTCCTTGACCGGCTCGACCGCCCCGGCGGCCGGGGATCGTCGATCACCCAGTCAGGGCACCGGTTCGATCTCGGCCCGACAATCGTCACGGTGCCGCAGCTTCTCGAAGACCTCTGGGCCGTCTGCGGTCGCGACTTTCGCAAGGATGTGGACCTGCGCCCGCTCGACCCGTTCTACGAGGTGCGCTGGCCCGACGGGACGCGCTTTCGTGCCTGCGGCGACGACGACCGGATGTTCGCCGAGATCGACCGCATCAACCCCGATGATCTGGACGGCTACAAGAAATTCCTGCGCGATTCTCACGCCCGCTACGTCGTGGGTTTCGAGGGGATGGTGGCGCGGCCGATGCACCGGCTGATCGAGACGATCAAGGTCCTGCCGAAGTTCGTCCAGCTCCGGGCGGACCGGTCGATCTACGGCCTTGCCGCCTCGCGGGTGCGGGACGAGCGGCTGCGCATGGCGCTGTCATTCCATCCGCTGTTCATCGGGGGCGACCCGGCACATGTGACCTCGATCTACGCGCTGGTCGCGCACCTCGAAAAGGAATTCGGGGTGCATTACGCGATGGGTGGCGTACAGGCGATCGCCGATGCCATGGCGGGCGTGGTGCGCGGGCAGGGCGGCATCATCCGCCAGAACGCCGAGGTGGACGAGATCCGCATCGAAGGCGGCGCGGCGCGCGGCGTCACGCTGACCGACGGCAGCACGCTCGATGCGGGGCTGGTGGTCAGCAACGCGGATGCGGGCCATACCTATGACCGGCTGCTGCGCAACCACGGCAAGCGCCGATGGACCCGGCGCAAGCTGGCGCGGCGGCGATGGTCCATGGGTCTTTACGTCTGGTATTTCGGGACGAAGGACACGGCCGGCATGTGGCCGGACGTCGGGCATCACACCATCCAGAACGGACCGCGGTTCAAGGGGCTGCTGCGCGATATCTTCATGCGTGGCAAGCTGGCCGACGACATGAGCCTCTATATCCACCGTCCGTCGGTCACCGATCCGGGGGTTGCACCGGCGGGGGATGACACCTTCTACGTGCTGTCGCCGGTGCCGCACCTCGGCTGGAAAGACCCGGTGGATTGGCAGGCCGAGGAACCCGCCTACCGCGAGAAGGTCGCGGCGGTGCTGGAAGGTATCATGCCGGGCTTCCGCGCGCGGATCAGCACCGAACTCGTCTTCACGCCCGAGACTTTCCGAGACCGCTATCTCAGTCCGCACGGGGCCGGTTTCTCGCTCGAACCGCGGATCCTGCAAAGCGCGTGGTTCCGTCCGCATAACGTGAGCGAGGAGGCGCGCGGGCTTTACATCGTGGGGGCGGGAACACATCCCGGCGCGGGGCTGCCCGGCGTCATCTCCAGCGCCGAAGTGCTGGGCAAACTTGTCCCCGACGCGCCGCGGCTGGGAGATGCGCAAAGGTTGGCGGCGGAATGATCCGGCCCGAGGACATGGCCCATTGCCGCGCGGTGATCCGCACCGGATCGCTGTCGTTTCACACGGCGTCCCGGCTGTTGCCCGCCGCCGTCCGCGACCCGGCGCTGGCGCTCTACGCATTTTGCAGGCTCGCCGACGACGAGGTGGACGAAGGGTCGCACAAGGCGCGCGCGGTGCTGAGCTTGCGGGACCGGCTGGACGATGCCTATGCCGGGCGGCCGCGCAATGCGCCGGAGGACCGCGCCTTTGCCGCGCTCGTCGAAGAGTTCGAGATGCCCCGTGTTCTGCCCGAAGCCCTGCTGGAAGGGCTGGCATGGGACGCGGACGAGCGCCGATACCGGGATCTGTCGGGCGTGATCGACTATTCCGCGCGGGTCGCATCCGCGGTGGGGGCGATGATGTGCATTCTCATGCGGGTCCGCGATCCGGACGCGCTCGCGCGGGCCTGCGACCTCGGGGTCGCGATGCAATTGACCAACATCGCCCGCGACGTGGGGGAGGACGCGCGCGCGGGGCGGCTCTATCTGCCGCTCGACTGGATCGAGGAGGCGGGGCTCACCCCGTCGCAGTTTCTGGCGCAACGCAGCGCAACCCCGGCCACGCGCCGGATGGTGCGCCGCCTGCTGGCGGAGGCGCAGCGGCTCTACCTGCGGTCCGAGGCCGGGGTGGCCGCCTTGCCGCGCAGCGCGCGCAGCGGGATCTTTGCCGCCCGTTTTGTCTATGCCGGGATCGGCGCCGAGGTGCGCCGGAACGGATACGACAGCATCACCCGGCGCGCGCATACGTCCCGGCTTCGCAAGCTGGGCTGGGTGGCACAGGCCGGGATGCGGGCGGCGGGCACTATGGTCCTGCCCCGCTCTGCCGTGATCTATGCCCGACCGTTGCCCGAGGTGCAGTTTCTGGTTGACGCCGGTGCGGATGCGCTAGGTCACCGCAGGCAGGGTCGCACGGCGGCGTTGCTCGACGTGCTGTCGGATCTGGACATGCGCGAACGCGATTCACGGATGGCGGCCGAATAGGCCGCAAGGAGGCGGTGATGGACTGGTACCTGTTCGGCATTTTCCTGTTGGCATGTTGCGCGGCTGGCGCAACCGGTGCGGTGTTTCAGCCGGGCCGCTGGTACGAGTCCCTGAACAAGCCGGCCTGGACCCCGCCCGACTGGGTTTTCCCCGTGGCATGGACCAGCATCTACCTGCTGATCTCCTTTGCCGGGGCACGGGTGGCGGTGCTGGACAACAACGGGTACGCGCTCGCCTTCTGGGCGTCGCAGGCCGCATTCTCGACGCTCTGGACGCCGCTGTTCTTCGGCCTGCGCCGGATGAAGGGGGCGCTGCTGTGCATGGTCCCGCTTTGGCTGTCCGTGGCCGGCGCGTGCTATGCAAGCCTTCAGTTGGACTTCTGGGCCGGGGTGGCCTTTGTGCCTTACCTCGTCTGGGTCAGTGTGGCCGCAGCGCTCAACGCGGCGGTCTGGCGGCTGAACCCCGGTGTCGACCCCATCGTGCCGGGCGATCTCGCCTGAATCAGAACCGCCATCGGGATCGCCGGGGCACCCGGAAGGCCAGCATCGGTTTCAGCAGCGGATTGGCATAGCGGTCGAGGTCGAGCGCCTCGTGCACGCCGCGCAGGCGTTCTCCCTCGACCTGGGTTTCCACTACCGAACGGGAATAGAAAGGCGCGTCCAGCATGGGCTTGACCTGCCGCGGGGTGGTCCCCGGATCCGCGCGGGTTTCGCGGCGCAGCGCCCAAAGGGTGCGGCGCAAAGGCGTTCGCGGCGGCGCGTCCGTCATCCGCGCCCGGCCGGCCTCATCGAACACGACGGCGGCGTCCAGTCGGCTGCCGTCGCGCCGCGCGGCATCGTAGAAGCAGGCCGCCCCCGCGCGCGTTGGATACCGGCCCCAGGTCCAGTAACTGAAATCCTGCTCGAGAGGGCGGGTGCCGAAATTGCTGTCGAGATAGCCGTGGCCGTCGAATTGCCAGCCCGGCGCCTCGAGCGCGACGGAGATACGGCTGATCGGGGCAAGAGGCCGCCAGACATGGGCGCCGTCGCGGGTCAGCGGAAGCTCAACCCCGGTGATGGCCGACGGTGTGAGCGTGATCCGCCCGCGCATCCGCGACACCAGCGGGAGCGATGACACCTCGTCGATGTCGATGACCAGCTCGCTGCCCGTCCAGTCGAAAGAGGAAGGGCCGATTGTCAGACGCGCCGGCGCGCGACGCAGGGCGGTGCGGCCCCTGTCGGTCATCGCAAAGCGCCCTCCCGGCCCGTAGGTGGCCACGTTCATGCAGCAATGGTTCGCCGGATCGCTTCTGCCCGACCAGGCGTACCAGGGCGAAAAGACCGATCCGATGAACCCGATGACCGAGACCGCCCGCTGGCCGTCGTCCGAGATGCCGTCGACGTACCACCAGGCATAACCGCCCGGCGGCACGTCTAGGTCGAAGAAAGGTCCGTCATGATCGCCTCGGCCGCATGCGCGGCGGAGCGTGTCGCCATCGGAACCCCCGCCCCCGGATGCACGCCGCCCCCGGTCAGGTACAGTCCCTTGATCCGGCTGCGGACCGTCGGCCGATGGAATGCCGCCATCATGCCCTGCGGGGATCGCCCGTAGAGTGCGCCGCCCGAGGCGGGGAACAGCGCCGCGAAGTTCTGTGGAAGGGTCAGTGTCTCCGGCGCGGGCCCGGGTGAGAGCATCAGCCCGAAGCGCCGCAGACGGGCCATGATCGTTGCGTGCCATTGCTGTCGTTCCTTTTCGGTAAGGGTGGCGGCATCCGGCACCGCGGGCGCATTGGTGATGATCTCGAACCGTTCGGTTCCGGTCGGAGTCTGTCCGCCGAACCGGTCCTGGGCGCAGATGTAGAGGCTCGCGTCGCTCGGCACTTCGCCGCGCGAAAGAGGCCCGAATTCGAGATCGGGATCGGCGCAGAACAGCACGTTGTGCGCCGCGAGGGGCAGGCCCGAGGCCTCGGCGGCGAAGCTGTGCACCATGGCCGAGAGACTGCGCGGCTCCACCCCCTTGCGCGCGACGGCCCGCCGCACGTCGTCGCCGAGGTAACCTGCGTGAAGGGCACGCGGATCGCCGTTGAACAGCACGGCATCGGCATCCACCGTCGCGTCGTCGGTCACGATGGCATCGGCGCGGCCATCCCGGACGCGGATGCGGCTGACGTGCGTGCCGTAGTGAAACCGCGCGCCCAGCTCGGCTGCACGCGCTTCGATCGCGCGTGCCAGGGCGTACATCCCCCCCTCGACCGACCAGACGCCTTGCGCTTCCGCTTGCCAGATGAGCGAAAGCAGCGCGGGCGCGGTGGGGGGGATGCCGCCCACGTAGGTGGCGTAGCGGCCGAAAAGCTGGCGCAGCTTCGGTTCGGTGAAGCGGTGGGCGAGACTTTCGGCGAGGCTGCGCCGAGGTTCCATGCGATGCAAAAGGTCGGGCTGGCGCAGCATGCGTGCGGCCAGCGTGCCCTGTGACGGTGCGGCGCTGCGCATCATCGGGCCATCGAAGGCATCGAACAGGGTGCGGGTGTGGGCGCAGAAGGCGGTGAACTCCGCCGCCGCACCGCTGCCAAAGACACGGGCGACATTTTCGGTGCTTTCGGCCTGATCCGCCACCAGGTCCAGCCGGGTGCCGTCCGGCCAGAAGTGGCGGGCCAACACGGATTCCCTGTGCAGCGTGACATGGTCCGACAGCGCGCTGCCGGTATCGCGAAAGAGATCTTCGAAGACGGTCTTCAGCGTCAGCACGGTGGGGCCGGCGTCCACCGGTCCGGCGGCGGTCGGCAAGGTGCGCATCTTGCCCCCTGCGCTGCCGTGCCGTTCGAGGACAGTAACGCGCGCGCCTCCGTGCGCGAGCCGCAGCGCGGCGGCCAGACCGCCGATTCCCGCCCCGATGACGGCAATATGAGGGACTGTTCCTTTCATGCGCTCCTGATGCCAGGGGATTCGGTGTTCCAGGCTCGATAATGTCCAGTTTAGTTGACACATAGAATGTCATCAATAGAGTACATTATACGCAGCGGGAGAGTCGACATGGATATCAAGGCCCGAATAGATCACGCCATCGCAGAAGCCATCGCGGCCGGGCAGGCGGGACCGACGCCCGCCAAGCTTGCGTCCGCGCTGCATTACGCGGTCCATCCCGGCGGGGCGCGCATCCGTCCGTCGATCCTGATGTCGGTGGCCTTGGCCTGCGGCGACAGATCGCCCCGGCTGACCGATGCCGCGGCAGCGGCGCTCGAGCTGATCCACTGCGCATCGCTGGTGCACGACGACCTGCCGTGCTTCGATGATGCGGCGACACGGCGCGGCAAGCCTTCGGTCCATCGCGCCTACGGTGAGCCGCTGGCGGTGCTGACCGGCGACAGCCTGATCATCATGGCGTTCGAGACCCTCGCGCGCGCAGCGGGGGAGGATCCCGCGCAGGCGGCGCGGCTGATCTCCATCCTCGCCCGGCGGACCGGGATGCCCCGCGGAATTTGCGCGGGCCAGGGTTGGGAAAGCGAGGATGACGTGGACCTGTCGGCCTATCACCAGGCCAAGACCGGGGCGCTTTTCATGGCGGCAACCCAGATGGGTGCCGTCGCGGCGGGGGAGGACGCGGAGCCATGGGAGGAACTGGGCGCCCGCATCGGCGAGGCCTTCCAGGTGGCAGACGACTTGCGCGACGCGCTTTACGATGGCGAGACACTGGGCAAACCGGTCGGTCAGGACGATCTTCACGGTCGTCCCAACGCGGTGACGGAGCTGGGCGTGGAAGGGGCCATCGACCGGATGCGCGACATTCTGGCGGGGGCCATCGCCTCCATCCCCAAGTGCGCGGGAGAAGCAAGGCTCGCCGCCCTCGTCACCGCACAGGCCGAGGTGCTGACCCCGATCAAGTGGCGCGCGGCGCGGGTGCCGGGCGAGTAAATGGCCGACGTGCCCGCTGACATGGGCCCGACGCGGGCCGTTCCGTTTCATCGCGGGCTGTTCGCGCGGCGGGGGTTCCAGAAATGGGCGGCCCGCTTTCCCCTGACCCGCAGGCTGGTAAGGCGCGAGGGCGAAGCACTCTTTGACCTGCTGGCGGGCTTCTGCCACGCACAGGTGCTCATGGCGCTGGTGCAGCTCGATCTGCCCGCCCGGCTGCTGCGCCGGTCGGAAAGCGCCGCGACCCTTGCCGCCGCGACGGGTGTGCCGCCCGACCGGATGCAGGTGCTGCTGAATGCGGCCATCGCGCTGGGGCTGATCCGGCGCGCGCGGGGACGCCGATACGCCCTGACCCGGCGCGGTGCCGCGTTGGCCGGGGTGCCGGGGCTGCAGCAGATGATCCTGCATCACGACGTGCTCTACCGCGACCTCGCCGATCCGGCCGCGTTCTTCCGCGGCGAGACGACACCGGAACTTGCCGGGTTCTGGCCCTATGTTTTCGGCGGCGCGGTGGATCCGCAGGTCGCCGCGACCTATTCCGACCTGATGGCGCAAAGCCAGCTTCTGGTCGCGGACGATACCCTGGACGCCGTGACCTTGCGCGGAGTGCGGCACCTGATGGACGTGGGGGGCGGTACCGGCGCGTTCCTGGCGGAAGTGGCGGCGTCCCATCCGGCGCTGGAGATGACACTCTTCGATCTGCCCGCCGTCGCCCCGCAGGCCCGATACCGATTCGCCGGTGCAGGCTGTGCCGGAAGGGTGCGCATCCTGCCGGGATCCTTCCGCGACGGTCCGCTGCCCGACGGCGCCGATGCGATTTCGTTGGTGCGTGTGCTTTACGATCACTCGGACGAAACGGTGACCGATCTGCTGGCCAAGTGCTTTGCCGCGCTGCCTGCCGGGGGGCGGCTGATCATTTCCGAACCGATGAGCGGCGGGGCGCGGCCCAACCGCGCCGGCGATGCCTATTTCGCGCTCTACACGCTGGCAATGGGCACCGGCAAGGCGCGCTCGGCCGATGAGATCGCGGCGATGTGCCGGGCGGCTGGTTTCACCGATCTGCGGTTTCCGCGGTGCAGACGTCCCTTCGTGACACGCGTCGTCACCGCCGTGAAAGAAGATCGCTGACTGTCCAAGACAGTTGACAGAACAAAGTGTCAGTTTTACCTTACAACTAAGAATTGACACATCGGGCGACTCCCCCACGGGGTGACAGCGCCGCAATTCGGGGGAGGAGAGACACATGCAGACAGACGCCGTCATCCTCCACGGACCGAGACACCTTGGCTTGCAGCGCGTTGCCCTCAGAACGCCCGCGCCGACCGACATCGTGATCGAAATCTCCCATTCCGGGATTTCCACCGGCACTGAAAAGCTGCTGTGGAGCGGGGATATGCCACCGTTTCCCGGAATGGGCTACCCGCTGGTGCCCGGTTACGAGGCCGCCGGCGAAGTGGTCGAGGCGCCCGTCGCCTCCGGTTACCGACCGGGCGACAGGGTGTTCGTGCCGGGGGCGAACTGTTTTGACGGCGCGTTCGGGTTGTTCGGCGGTGCCGCAGGCCTGTTGATCAGCGATCCCGACCGCGTCACCCGGATCGACGCCGGCCACGGGGCCGAAGGCGCGTTGCTTGCCCTCGCCGCCACCGCCCGCCACGCGATGGCCGGGCCGGGCAAGGCCGTGCCGGACCTGATCGTGGGGCACGGGGTGCTTGGGCGTCTGCTCGCGCGGCTGACCGTGGCGGCCGGGGCGCCCGCCCCGACCGTCTGGGAAACCGACCCGACCCGCCGCGGCGGCACCATGGGATACGAGGTGCTGGACCCCGAGGCGGACCCGCGCCGCGACTATGCAAGCATCTACGACGCCTCCGGCAATGCCGCGATCCTGGGCGACCTGATCGGTCGGCTGACCAAGGGGGGCGAGATCGTGCTCGCGGGGTTCTATGCCGCGCCGATCCAGTTCGCCTTCCCGCCCGCCTTCCTCAGGGAAGCGCGTTTCCGCGTTGCGGCCGAATGGACCCGCGATGACCTCGCCGCGACCCGGGCACTGGTCGAAAGCGGCACGCTGTCGCTGGGTGGCCTGATCACCCATCGCGCGGCGGCGGCGGACGCGGCGGCGTCTTACGAAAAGGCATTCTCCGACACCGGGTGCCTGAAAATGATACTCGACTGGAAAGGCCACGCATGACACTCGATATCCCCAATCTCAAGGACGGCGGCGGCATCGAGGACTTTGACCGGCGCCTGCGCGACGAGGCGAACGAGGATCTTACCGACATCGCGTCGGAGGCGCCCAAGTCGAAGACCCAGATCATCGCGATCTACGGGAAGGGCGGCATCGGCAAGTCGTTCACGCTGGCCAACCTCAGCCACATGATGGCCGAGCAGGGCAAGCGCGTGCTGCTGATCGGCTGCGATCCGAAATCCGATACCACCAGCCTGCTGTTCGGCGGCAAGGCCTGTCCGACGATCATCGAGACGTCCTCGAAGAAGAAGCTGGCGGGCGAGGAAGTCCAGATCGGCGATGTCTGCTTCAAGCGCGGCGGAGTCTTCGCCATGGAACTCGGCGGGCCCGAGGTCGGCCGCGGCTGCGGCGGGCGCGGCATCATCCATGGCTTCGAACTGCTGGAGAAGCTCGGTTTCCACGACTGGGACTTCGACTACGTGCTGCTGGATTTCCTCGGCGACGTCGTCTGTGGCGGTTTCGGCCTGCCGATCGCCCGCGACATGGCGCAGAAGGTGATCCTGGTCGCGTCCAACGATCTGCAGTCCCTCTACGTCGCCAACAACGTCTGCTCGGCGGTGGAATATTTCCGCAAGCTTGGCGGCAACGTCGGTGTTGCGGGGTTGGTGGTGAACAAGGATGACGGCTCCGGCGAGGCGCAGGCCTTTGCGGAGGCGGTGAAGATCCCGGTGCTGGCGGCGATCCCGCAGGACGACGACCTGCGCAAGAAGTCGGCGAACTACCAGATCGTGGGAACCATGCATTCTCCCTGGGGTCCGCTCTTTGCCGAGTTGGGGCTCGAGGTCGCGGAGGCGCCTCCGGTGCGGCCCACGCCGCTGGACCAGGACGGGCTGCTGGGACTGTTCGATGCCTCCGACACCGGCGGCAACGTGGTGCTGGAACCCGCGACCGACGCCGACATGCGCGGCAAGTACGACACCCCAAAGGTGTCGCTCGAAGTTGTCTACGACGATGTCTGAGCGCGCGGGATATCATGTTTCCTACGACGCTGCGGGCGACGTCGTGATCGACGCCGCGGACGGTGCGCCGGAACTGCCTGCCGCCGAGGCGCCGCAGGATGGCGCGGGCTGCCATGCGGGCGGGACGATGGAAGACGCCGCACGGGCCGCGGGACAATCGGAGCTGCTGGATGGCTTCGCCCGCGACTATCCGCAGGGGCCGCATGACAAGCCGCAATCCATGTGTCCCGCCTTTGGATCGCTGCGCGTCGGGTTGCGGATGAAGCGCGTCGCGACGATCTTGTCCGGCTCGGCTTGTTGTGTGTACGGCCTGACATTCGTCAGCCATTTCTACGGGGCGCGGCGGTCGGTCGGATACGTCCCGTTCAACTCGGAAACCTTGGTCACCGGCAAGCTGTTCGAGGACATTCGCGAGGCCGTGCACGAGATCGCCGACCCCGACAAGCTGGATGCGGTGGTGGTGACCAATCTCTGCGTGCCGACGGCAAGCGGCGTGCCGCTGCGCCTGCTCCCGCCGGAGATCGACGGCGTCCGGATCGTGGGGATAGACGTGCCCGGCTTTGGCGTGCCGACCCACGCAGAGGCCAAGGATGTACTGGCCGGCGCGATGCTGAACTACGCCCGCAAGGAAATCGAGGCCGGACCGGTGGCGATGCCCCAGGGGGGCCGGTCCGACCGTCCCACGGTCAGCCTGCTGGGCGAGATGTTCCCCGCCGACCCGATGATGATCGCCCGGATGCTGGAGCCGCTCGGCCTTGCTGTCGGGCCCGTGGTTCCCTGCCGCGAGTGGCGCGAACTCTACGCCGCGCTCGATTGCGGTGCCGTGGCGGCGATACACCCTTTTTATACGTCGGCCGTACGCGAATTTCAGGCCGCGGGCCGCCCCGTGGTGGGGTCGGCGCCGGTCGGCCACGATGGCACGGCCGCATGGCTGGCGGCGATCGGCGAAACATTCGGTCTGGCCGCCGCGACGGTGGGAGAGGCGCAGAATGCTGTCCTTCCCGCGATCCGCGCGGGTCTTGCCGCGGCACCGGTCCGCGGAACCATTACGCTATCGGGCTACGAGGGCAGCGAGCTGCTGGTCGCACGACTGCTGATCGAAAGCGGCGCGGACGTGCCCTATGTCGGCACCGCGTGCGCGAAATCCCCCTGGTCCGCGGAGGATGCGGCCTGGCTGGAAGCCAAGGGTACCAAGGTGCAGTTCCGTGCCTCGCTCGAAGACGACTGCGCGGCGATGGAAGCGATCAGGCCCGATCTCGCCATCGGAACGACCCCGGTGGTGCAGAAGGGGAAGGAGCTGGGAATCCCCGCACTCTATTTCACCAATCTGATCTCTGCGCGTCCCCTGATGGGCGTCGCCGGTGCCGGCGCCTTGGCCCAGGTGGTCAATGCCGCCATCGGCAACAAGGATCGCATGAACCGCATGCGCGCGTTCTTCGAAGGCGTGGGGCAAGGCGACAGTGCCGGGGTCTGGCAGGGATCGCCGAACCTCCAGCCGCAATTCCGTGCGCAGAATGCGAAGAAGCTGGAGCGCGCCCAGAAGCGCGCCGACGCGGAGCGAATGATATGACGCGCGGTTCATCGAATAGCCCCCTCACCCCCAACCCCTCTCCCCGAGGGGAGAGGGGAGCCGCGCAAGGCCACGGTTGGCGCACTGACCCCACCCGAGCTACCCGTGTCTCCCCTCTCCCTGCGGGAGAGGGGCCGGGGGTGAGGGGGAACCCGGTGAAAGGGCGTGCACCATGCTGATCCAGGATCATGACCGGGCGGGAGGATACTGGGGTGCAGTCTATGCCTTCTGCGCCGTCAAGGGGTTGCAGGTGGTGATCGACGGCCCGGTGGGGTGTGAGAACCTGCCGGTCACGAGCGTGCTGCATTACACCGACGCGTTGCCGCCGCACGAGTTGCCCATCGTGGTGACCGGGCTGGGCGAGGACGAGATGGGGGCCGGCACCGAAGAGTCGATGAAACGGGCATGGGATGTCCTTGACCCCGCCTTGCCCGCCGTGGTCGTCACCGGCTCCATTGCCGAAATGATCGGCGGGGGTGTGACGCCGCAGGGCACCAACATCCAGCGGTTCCTGCCGCGCACCATCGACGAGGACCAGTGGGAGGCCGCCGACCGGGCGATGACCTGGGTCTTCACGGAGTTCGGCATGACCAAGGGGCGGATGCCGCCCGAAAAGAAACGCGAGGAGGAGGCCGCGCCCCGGGTCAACATCCTCGGGCCGATGTACGGGACCTTCAACATGCCCTCGGACCTGGCCGAGATCCGGCGTCTGGTCGAGGGGATCGGCGCCGAGGTCAACATGGTGATGCCGCTTGGCGCCCACGTGGGCGAGATGCGCAACCTGGTCAATGCCGACGTCAATATCTGCATGTACAGGGAATTTGGCAGGGGCCTTTGCGAGGTGCTGGGCAAGCCCTACCTGCAGGCGCCGGTCGGGGTGGACAGCACCACGAAGTTCCTGCGCAAGCTGGGCGCGCTGCTGGATGTCGACCCCGAACCCTTCATCGAGCGCGAGAAGCATTCGACGATCAAGCCGGTCTGGGACCTGTGGCGGTCGGTCACGCAGGATTTCTTCGCCACCGCGTCTTTCGGGATCGTCGCCAGTGAAACCTATGCGCGGGGCGTGAGGCATTTCCTGGAAAACGACCTCGGCCTGCCCTGCGCCTTCGCCGTGGCGCGGACGCGGGGGCGGAAGACCGACAACGACGCGGTCCGCGCGCTGGTGCACGAGAAGCGGCCGCTGATCCTGATGGGGTCGATCAACGAGAAGATGTACCTTGCCGAGATGAAGTCGGGCTTCGGGCCCGCGCCGGCCTTCATACCGGCCTCCTTTCCAGGTGCCGCGATCCGGCGCGCGACGGGAACCCCCTTCATGGGATACGCGGGGGCGACCTACATCGTGCAGGAGGTCTGCAACGGCCTGTTCGATGCGCTGTTCCACATCCTGCCGCTCGCGTCCGAGATGGATGCGACCCCGGCGACCCCGACCCCGCTCAGACGGGATTTCCCCTGGGATTCGGATGCCCAGGCCAAGCTGGACGAGATCGTCGCCAGCCATCCGGTCCTGACACGGATTTCCGCCGCCAAGACCCTGCGTGACGCCGCCGAGAAGCGGGCGCTCGACGCCGGGGACGAACGGGTGGTTCTGGAGACCGTCCAGGCCCTTCAAACAGCTTCCGGGAGGAGCGCAACATGACTGACATCAGCAACGATCACGGTCTGTCGCAGACCACGACCCACCGCAGGAGCGGGCCGCCCATGCGCGAGTACTACGTGTATTTCGCGGTCATCTTCGTGGCGACCCTGCCGCTGACCTGCCTGACATGGGCGCTGACCGTGGCGCGCCGGATGGAGCTGCCCGAGCGTGGCCCGGTCAAGGCCGCGTGGTCGCAGGCCCGTATCATCACGCCGCGGATCTTCAGCGCGTGACCGTCGAAATTCCGGGGTCCGACCCGGAGAAGAAGTTCGCCATTCCTGCCCGGAGTGGTGGATCGGGACAGGGGATGAGCCCCTGTCGTAACCCGGCCGCGGGGGGTGCGCGGCGTCGGCACTTTTTCTAGGAGAAAAACATGGCTGATAAAAATGACCTGTCCTTCACGGGTCTGACAGACGAGCAAGCGCAGGAATTGCACTCGGTCTACATGAGCGGCTTCGCGATCTTCACGATCGTGGCCCTGGTCGCCCATATCCTGACCTACTTCAAACTGCCTTGGTTCAGCTGGGGATAAGAGGAAATCATGGCACAGTTTTACAAGATCTGGCTCATTTTCGACCCGCGCCGCGTCTTCGTGGCCCAGGGTGTCTTCCTCTTTCTGCTGGCGGTGATGATTCACCTCGTCCTGCTCAGCAATCCGGAGACCAACTGGCTCAACCGTGCTTTCGGCACGGAAGCGGCCGCTGCGGAATAAATCCTGCAAAGAGACCGCAGCGGGCGGCCCCCGGCCGCCCGCCGCAACCTGGAAAATCACGCGCCCCGCCGGCACCGGGCCGGTTCGCAGGGCGCATTTGGGAGATGGAAGATGGCACAGCTCAGCTTCGAAAGAAAATACCGGGTCCGGGGCGGGACCTTGGTTGGCGGTGATCTGTTCGACTTCTGGGTGGGGCCCTTCTACGTCGGATTCTTTGGCGTCACGACGTTCTTTTTCGCCGCGCTCGGAACGATACTGATCTTTTACGGGGCAGCCCTGGGACCGACGTGGAACCCCTGGCTGATCTCGATCAACCCACCGGCGCTGGAGGTCGGGCTGGGCCTGGCCCCGCTGGCCGAGGGCGGACTTTGGCAGATCATCACCATGTGCGCGACGCTGGCTTTCGTCAGCTGGGCCCTGCGCGAGGTCGAAATCTGCCGCAAGCTGGGGATCGGGTACCATGTGCCATGGGCCTTCGGAGTGGCGATCCTGGCCTACGTGACACTGGTCATCATCCGGCCGGTTCTGCTGGGCGCCTGGGGGCACGGCTTTCCCTACGGAATCTTCAGTCACCTCGATTGGGTGAACAACGTGGGCTACGCCTACGGCAACTTCCACTACAACCCCGCGCACATGATCGCGATCACCTTCTTCTTCACGACCTGTCTCGCGCTGGCCCTGCACGGTTCCCTCGTGCTGTCGGCGGTCAATACCGGCAAGGGCAATCCGATCGCCACGCCGGATCACGAGGACACCTATTTCCGCGATCTGATCGGCTATTCCATCGGGCCGCTCGGCATTCACCGGCTCGGCCTGCTGCTGGCGCTGAATGCCGGTCTGTGGAGCGCGATCTGCATCGTGATCTCCGGCACCATCTGGTTCGACCAGTGGAGCGCCTGGTGGGATTGGTGGCTCTACCTGCCCTGGTGGGCGGACCTGTAAGGAGGGTATGAACAATGGCTGAATATCAAAACATCTTTACCCAGGTGCAAGTGCAGGGGCCGCCGGAAATGGGCCTCGACCCCAAGGGCCTGATAGAGCGCGAGCGGACGAAATCCGCGGGCTTTTCCCAGCTGCTGGGCATATTCGGGAACGCGCAGCTCGGGCCTGTTTACCTGGGCACCTTCGGGGTCGTGTCGCTGGCGACGGGGTTCATCTGGTTCTTCATCGTCGGGATGAACTTCTGGTGGCAGGTGGATTATTCTCCGGCCCTGTTCCTGCGCGAACTGTTCTGGCTGGCCCTTGAGCCGCCGTCGTCGGATTACGGCCTGGGCTTTCCGCCGCTGAACGAGGGGGGATGGTGGCTGATCGCCAGCTTCTTCCTGCTGATCAGCGTGATTTCGTGGTGGATCCGCACCTACCTGCGGGCCGAGGAACTGGGCATGGGCAAGCATGTCAGCTGGGCCTTCGCCTCGGCGATCTGGCTGTTCCTCGTGCTGGGCCTGTTCCGGCCGGTGCTGATGGGCAGCTGGTCCGAGGCGGTGCCCTACGGCATCTTCCCGCACCTCGACTGGACGAACCTGTTCTCATTGACCTACGGCAACCTGTTCTACAACCCGTTCCACGCGCTTTCGATCGCCTTCCTCTATGGCTCGGCCCTGCTGTTCGCCATGCACGGGGCGACCATTCTGGCGGTCAGCCGTTACGGTGGCGAGCGGGAGATCGAGCAGATCGTGGACCGTGGCACCGCCAGTGAACGTGCCGCCCTGTTCTGGCGCTGGACCATGGGGTTCAACGCGACGATGGAGGGGATCCATCGCTGGGCATGGTGGTTCGCGGTGCTGACCACGCTGACCGGCGGCATCGGCATCCTGCTGACGGGCACGGTCGTGGACAACTGGTTCGCCTGGGCACAGGAACACGGCTACGCGCCGCTGGATTGAGGAGAGAAACCATGAGTGACAACAACGACTTCCTGCGCACCGGTTCCGGCAACTTCCGTCTCAGGGCGGACGTGACGGCGCTGATGCTCAAGGGGGCAGGATACGCGGCACTGGTGTGCGTGGTGGTCGGTCTGTGCCTGTGGCTTCTCGCGGCGCTGGGACTGCTCCTGCCGGAACAGTCCCGCGACACGCCCGATCCCACGCCCTATTCCGATGTTCCGGCGCTGCGCGCCAGCGACATCGGCTAAGCATCGGCGGGGCCGGTTCGCCGCGGCCCCGCCCCAGCCTTTCGGCTCTTTCACGTCCCTTGAAGGAGCCGGAAACGTCAGAAAGAGGCTTTTCTGACACGTCCTGTTGGCTACGGGAGCCGGGAGGAGGGTACCGCACAACGGCACGTTCCTCCCGATCCCGGGCCGGCGGGCGCTTCCTTTCAGCCCGAAGGACCGTGACGATGACCCATGCCAAGACCCCCACACCGTATCTGGATCGTATTGGCGGCCCCGCGGACCTGCGACACCTGAGCATCGAGGCGCTGGACGCGCTGGCGGGCGAGCTGCGCGTCGAGGTGATCGAGGCGGTGGCCCGGACCGGGGGTCACCTCGGGTCGTCGCTGGGGGTGGTTGAACTGACCGTCGCGCTGCACGCCGTCTTCGACACCCCGCGCGACAAGCTGATCTGGGACGTGGGCCACCAGTGCTATCCGCACAAGGTGCTGACCGGACGGCGCGACCGGATGCACACGCTGCGCCAGGAAGGCGGGATCTCCGGTTTCACCAAGCGCAGCGAATCCGAATTCGACCCCTTCGGCGCCGCCCATTCATCCACGTCGATCTCGGCGGCGCTGGGGTTCACGGTGGGACGCGACATGGGCCAGCCGACGGGCGATGCCATCGCCGTGATCGGGGACGGATCCATCAGTGCCGGCATGGCCTACGAGGCCATGAACAACGCGGGGGCCGAGGGACGGCGGATGTTCGTGATCCTAAACGACAACGAGATGTCCATCGCCCCGCCGGTCGGCGCGATGTCGAAATACCTGTCCGGCCTTTACGGGTCGCCCCTGGGAAGGGTGCAGCAGATGGCCGAAGGCTTCGAGGCGGCGCTGCCCGGCCCCTTGCGTGACCATGCCCGCCGTGCGCGGCAGATGGTGACCGGGGTTGCCGGGGCGCAGGGCACGCTGTTCGAGGAACTGGGATTTCAATACGTCGGCCCCATCGACGGCCATGACATGACACAGCTGGTCACCGTGCTGCGCGCCGCGCGGGCAAGGGCGACCGGACCGGTGCTGATCCATTGCTGCACGGTCAAGGGCAAGGGCTATGCGCCCGCCGAACGGTCGGCGGACAAGTATCACGGCGTCGGCAAGTTCGAGGTCGCCAGCGGCAATCAGGCGAAGAAGCGGCCGAACGCGCCCAGCTACACCAAGGTATTCGGCGAGGCCCTCGCGCGGGAGGCAGAGGCCGACTCGCGGATCTTCGGCATCACCGCGGCAATGCCCGGCGGGACGGGCATGGACATCTTTTCCAAGGCGCATCCGAAGCGGATGTTCGACGTGGGCATTGCCGAACAACACGGCGTGACCTTTGCCGCCGGTCTGGCCGCGTCCGGTCTGAAGCCGTTCTGCGCGATCTATTCCACCTTCCTTCAGCGCGGCTATGACCAGGTCGTGCATGACGTGGCCCTGCAGAACCTGCCGGTGCGTTTCGCGATCGACCGCGCCGGTCTGGTCGGCGCCGACGGCGCGACCCACGCGGGCGCATTCGACATCGGTTATCTGTGTGCCCTGCCGAACTTCACTGTCATGGCCGCGGCTGACGAGGCTGAGCTGGTCCACATGGTCGCCACCGCCGTGGCTCATGACAGCGGCCCCATCGCCTTTCGCTATCCGCGCGGCGAGGGCGAGGGCGTGGACCTGCCCGCGCAGGGCGACGTGCTCGAGATCGGCAAGGGCCGGATACTCGCCGAAGGCGCGGATGTGGCGATCCTGTCTTTCGGGGCGCACCTGGGCGAGAGCCGCAAGGCGGTTGCGCTGCTCGCCGAGCGGGGCCTGTCCTGCACCCTCGCCGACGCGCGCTTTGCCAAACCGCTGGACCGCGATCTGCTGCACCGGCTGGCGCGCAATCACCGCGCGCTGATTACCGTGGAGCAGGGCGCGCGCGGCGGCTTCGGCGCGATGGTGCTGCATGATCTGGCGGGAGAGGGGCTGCTGGACGGCACCCTCGCGATCCGGACCATGACGCTGCCCGACCGTTTCATCGATCAGGCGGCACCCGACGCGATGTACGCCGACGCGGGCCTTACCGCCACGGACATCGCCGCGACGGCGCTTCAGGCTGTCGGTGAAAGGGTGTTGGGCTGAACTGGCAGCGCGGACCGACTTGGGTTCGATCACGCGACCGGACAGTCAGTGCTACTCCAGGATCATCTCGCGGTGCTCGGCAAGGTAGATGCGCAGCCACGGGGTGAAGCGGTCGGGATGTTCCGCGATTTCGTCCACCAGGGCGTCAGGGCTGATCCAGCGCGTCGCCATGACTTCGGCCGGGTTCTGGTCCATCGGCATGTCGGCAGGCGCGTGGGCGAGGAAGACCTCGACCAGTTCGTGTTCGATCAGCCCGTTCCCGACCTCGGCCCGGTATTCGACCTGGCCGCGGTGCGCGAGGTTCAGGCCGGTGATGCCCAGTTCCTCGTCCAGCCGACGTTCGGCGCAGGCCGCCGCCGGTTCGCCCCAGTCGGGATGCGTGCAGCAGGTGTTCGCCCAGAGACCCGGCGTATGGTACTTGCCCAACGCCCTCTGCTGGATGAGGATCCGCCCCGCACGCAGCACGAAGACCGACACGGCGAGATGCCGCAGCCCGCGCCGGTGCGCCGCCAGTTTCTCGACCGGGGTGAGCCGTCCGTCGATCCACGCGGGGATCATGATCTCGCGGGGCGTCATGCTGCCGTCCATGATGGTCCTCAGACGCGGGTTACTGCCACCAGACGGGTCAGATGTGCAAGGTTTTTCAGCCCGATCTTGAGGTGCGCCATGGGGCGGGCCCTGACCAGCTTCTTGTTCATGTAGGCTTCGAAGGTAAGCCGCTGCACGTCGATATCGTGACAGAGGGAGACGAAACGCTCCCGGCGTTCGTCGCTGCGGTAATAGGCGTTCTGCATGGCACCGAGCACGCGGAACACCTGCTTGTGTTCGCGCATGAAGAGCTTGCGCGCCAGCGCCAGGTCACCCGCGCGGCCCGTGCTCAGGCAAGCACTGGCGGCAGTTGCGGCCACCTGCCCGCCAATCATCGCATAGTAGATCCCCTCGCCCGAGGAGGGGGCGACGACACCCGCGGCATCGCCCGCCAGCACCACGTCGCGACCGTTGTCCCAGCGGTCCATCGGCCTGAGCGGAATGGGCGCCCCTTCGCGCCGGATCGTGCGGCAACTCTCCAGCCCGGCGGCACGGCGCAGGTCCGCCGTCGCCCGCTTGAGGTCGACACCGTCCAGACCCGTGCCCATGCCGACGCTGGCGGATTTGCCATGCGGAAAGACCCAGCCGTAGAAGTCCGGGCTGATCGCCCCGTCGTAGATCACGTCGCAGCGGGCGGGATCGTAGGTATCGGTCCGTTCGGGTGCCTCTATGATCTCGTGGTAGGCGATTACGAAAGGAATCCGGTCGCCGCCCGGCACCTCGGCCTTGGCGACGTTGGACCGGGCCCCGTCCGCGCCGATGATGAGCGCCGTCCTCAGGGCGCGCTCCTCGCCGCTGGCCTTGTCGCGATAGATGACCTTCGTCTCGATCCCGTGGCGGTCGATCCGCAGGAACGTGCCCGTAAAACGGGCCGCGCCGGCATCCGCGGCGCGGGCGCGCAGGTATTCGTCGAAGAACTCGCGATCCACCATCCCGACGTAGCCGTTCTCTATCGGGATATCGACCCGGCGCTGCGTTGGCGAGATCATCCTTGCCGTGTTGATCCGGGCCACGATCTGGCTGTCGGGAATGCGAAAATCGGATACCAGCCGGGGCGGGATCGCACCGCCGCACGGCTTGATCCGGCCGTCACGGTCCAGAAGAGCGACGCTGTGGCCGGAACGGGCCAGTTCCTCGGCGGCGGTTGCACCGGACGGGCCACCGCCCACGACAACGACATCGAACATATCTACTCCCCCGGAACCATTGCGGCGTGTTTGCTGCTGGTGTTGTCCATGATGCGCAGGGCCATCACGGCCGCTGCGATGAAAAGGGCGGCCTCGACCAGAAAAACGGTGCCGAAGGCCGTGGTGTCGGGGCGCAGGCCGCGCATGACATCGACGGCGGCGGCACCTGTCAGCCCGCCGAAACCCGCGGCGATCGCCTGTGCCGCGCCCCACAGGCCCATGCGCGTTCCTTCGCGCTGGCCGCGCCCCTCTGCGGCGAGGGCCATCATCGACCCGATCGCGGCGACAGCGAACATGCCGTTGAAGAACCCGAGCGCCACGACCGGGCCGGTCAGGCCGAGGCCCGCGCGCGCCACGCCTTCCCATGCGATGACGCAGAGCGCCAGCGCGGAACCGACGCATCCCGCCACCACCCAGCTGCGCAGCTGGCCGCGGCGCAGACCGGTGGCGACGATCCCCACCGTCAACATGCCGACGAAGACACCGCCGTTCTGCGCACCGCTGAGCGCGGTGGACTGGCCGGGGCTGAAGCCCCAGACGAGCCCGGCGAAAGGTTCGAGGATCAGTTCCTGCATGAAATAGGCATTCATCGACAGGAAGACGAACAATGTGAAGTTCCGCGTGCGCGGCTCCGCCCAGATTTCGCGCAGCCCATCGAGGAAAGGCGCGGCGGGCTCAGGCGCGATCGCGGTCACCCGTTTCTCGATCCCCGCCACGGCGAGGGCGGAGAGCAGGGTGGCGGCGCCCACCACGACGGCCACGACCACCAGCAGGCGCGCGGGCGAGTAGGGATCGAGAAAACTGCCGGCGAGCCCGGCCGTGAGGGCGATGCCGAAGATCATCATCAACCACGTGATCGTGGCGGCGGCGGCGCGGCGCTCGGGGGCCGTGGCGGTGGCAAGCAGGGCGAGTAGCGACGTGCCCGATGCCCCGACGCCCAGCCCGATCACCGCGTATGCCAGCACCGACAGTGACAGCCCGGCCCAGAAGCTGGTGGCGAAAAGCGTGACCGCGAAGGCCGCGGCGAAGCCGCCCGCGGCCAGTGCCGCCATGCCGCCCAGGATCCATGCCGTCCGGTTGCCCCCGGTGTCGGACGTATAGCCCCAGCGCGGGCGGCTGAGCTGGATGCCGTAGTGCAAACCGACGAGCGCACCGGGCAATATCGCGGGGAGCGCGAACTCCACCACCATCAGGCGGTTGAGCGTCGAGGTCGTCAGGACCACGATGGCCCCCAGGGCCATCTGGACCAATCCGAGGCGGACGATCTGGACCCACGTAAGCGTCATGCAAGATACCTCAGCGCAAAGGCGGCGATCATCATGCCGGTGATGTAGAACAGGACGCCGGTGCCGTTGTACCACGGGGCACGCCCCTCCGGATCGCGCAGCAGGACGCGCATCGCGGCGATCTGGGCGCACAGCAGGGCCGTTATGGCGAGGGCGTGCAGGGGCCTGTCCCAAAGCACGAGCAGGCCGATGACCACCACCTGCGGCAGGGCCATGCCCCAGCAGGCCACCCGCGCCGCGCGGGCGGGGCCAAGCGTCACGGGCAGGGAATTGACCCCGGTGCGGGTATCGCCTTCGAGCGCCTTGAAGTCGTTGAGCGTCATGATGCCATGGGCGCCCAGTGCATAGAGCAACGCCACGAGGACGATCTGCGGCGAGGGCGCCCCGGCGGAAAGGACCGCCGCGCCGGTGAACCACGGCAGCCCCTCGTAGCAGAGACCGACCAGACCCGGCCCCCACCAGCCCGACCTTTTCAGGCGAACGGGTTCGGCGGAATAGGCCCAGGCGGCCAGCACGCCGAAGACGGTGGCGGCGAAACCCCAGGGCCCGAGTTGCCAGCCGACCAGCAGCGACAGCCCCGACATGGCCAGCGCGATCCAAAGGCCCCAGCGGCCGGGGATACGCCCCGACGGGATCGGGCGATCGGGCTCGTTGATGGCGTCCACGTGACGGTCGCACCAGTCGTTTGCAGCCTGACTCATGCCGCAGACGATGGGACCGGCCAGCAGAACCCCCAACAGGACAAGCCCCCAACTGCCCGACAGGGCAGCGCCCGACGACACCACCCCGCAGAGATACGCCCACATCGGCGGAAACCAGGTGATCGGCTTGATCAACTGCAGCATCGCCGAGGTTTCCGGCAGTCGGCGGGCCGGGATATGGCTGGTCATGGACATATGTAAGCCTAGCCTGACATATTGAGTCTCTTCAAGTGTAATGTTGACTAGACATAACCCCTCGACCAATGTCGGTGGTGGGAGTCGCCAAACTTTGCATTTGCTTCTTCCGAAAATGCTCTACGTTACCGAGACGGAGCACAGGAACAGGAGTTCGTGATGAATATTGTCAAGACAGCCGTACTGGGTCTGGCGCTGGTCGCCGGCCCCGCTTTCGCGGAAAGCCACGCCACTGGCGATGCGGACGCGGGAGAACAGGTTTTCGCCAAGTGCAAGGCATGCCATTCGATCGTTGACGCCGACGGCAAGGACGTCGTCAAGGGCGGCCGTACCGGCCCGAACCTTTACGGCGTGTACCAGCGCGTTGCAGGCACGCAGGAAGAATTCGCCGACAAGTACGGCGACTCGATCAAGGCTGCCGGTGAAGCCGGGCTGGAATGGAACGAGGAGGATTTCGTCGTCTACGTTCAGGATCCCCGCGCGTTCCTTCAGGAATACCTCGACGACCGCAAGGCACGGTCGAAGATGTCCTTCAAGCTGCGTGACGAGGAAGACGCCAAGAACGTGTGGGCCTATCTTGTTTCCGTCGGCCCGGACGCAGAGGCCGAAGCGACAAACTGATCTCCCCGAGCAGGGAGGAAGGAATAGGCGGTCCTGCGGAGGTTGGGCCGCCCATTTTTTTTGCCGCAGGCCAGCCGGGCGTCAGACGGCGACGGCGGTCAGATTGCCCCAGAGGCGTTCCATCTCGGCAATCGCCTCTTTCAAGTCAGATGTCATCGCATCCACCTGCATCAGCCGGATGCTGTCACGCGCCTCGTCGACGATGTTTCCGCTGACGAGGATGCGCACGCCGGGCACGCTGACACGCAATGCAAGGATCAGGCGGGCGAGGGCGGGCAAGGCGTGCTGTCCCCCCGCAGAAATGCCGACGAGCCGTTGCCGCGAGGCGATGATTCGCTCCAGCAGCGCATCGTGATCGAGTCCTGCCTCCACGTCGATGTGCCAGCCTTTCTGGCGGAACAGGTCTGCCGCCATCTTGACCCCGAGGGTATGCGTTTCGTCTGGCACGGACGCGAAGAAGGCGGATTTGGATGGGGGCAGGTCACCGGGTTCCAGGGTGAAACGCAGGCTCCTCATGATCGCGTAGATTCGTCCAGTGCCGATGGTGACCTCCGCAAAGGTCAGTTCGTCCGACACCCATTTTTCTCCCAAGAGCTTGGCGGCGGGCGACAGCAGACCAAGATAGATATCCTGCACGCTGGCACCTTTGGCATGGTGCTTCTCGACCATCTGGTAGGCGTGCGCGCTGCTTCCCTCCACCAGCGCGGCGCCGAAGCTGTCGATGTCGGCGCGGTCGAAAGCCCGCCTCGGGGTCTGCTGCGCGAGCCTGCGCAGCACCTCGCGCGCGAGGGAAACGACGGTGGTCTCCGGCAAAGTCTGCTTGAACAGGCGGATGTCTTCGAAACTCTGCTGATAGAGATCGACCTCCACCAGCTCGCGATCATTCTCCATCGATGCCATGACTCCCCCATGGAGTTCTCCGGCCCGGCGCCGGTGCTAGCACCTGTTCCGGAGAACTGACACCGGTGATGATAGCACGACTTACATGCGCGGCAAAACACTGGTTCAAAAAAGGCTATATTTTTGAACAACTTATGTATCGTTTTCTAGACACCGGCGGTGACCAGAAAATTAGACACCGACGATCGAACCTTAACGCACAGGCGCGCCAATTAACTTCAAGCTCAAAATATTTTTGCTTGAAGTAAATTCCGGGCAGCCGTAAATTGGGGTCAGGGTAGGGAATGTGTGCGTGGTCGCTTGCGCGCGGCACCGATCTTTCCCAAGCTTCACCGAGCGCGAAAATGCGCCGTTCCAACCGGGAGATTACGATGAACCACAAATTCACAGCCGTCGCTGCCGCAGCCTTGGCGATGACGTTCGGAACCGCCGCACTGGCCGATGCCCATGGCGGCAAGGTCAAGATCGGCCTGATCACCACGCTGACCGGCGGGGGCGCGTCCCTTGGCGTCGATACGCGCGACGGCTTCATGCTGGCGATCGATCAGGCCGGCAACGACAACGTCGAGGTCATCATCGAAGATGACGAGCGCGCGCCTGAAATGGCCGTGCAGGTCGCGGACAAGATGATCCAGTCGGACAAGGTGGATATCCTCACCGGCATCGTCTGGTCGAACCTTGCGCTCGCGGTCGCACCCGCGGCGAACGCGCAGGGCAAGTTCTATGTCTCGACCAACGCGGCGCCTGCCCAGTTGGCCGGCAAGGGCTGCAACCAGGATTACTTTGCCGTGTCCTACCAGAACGACAACCTGCACGAGGCGGCAGGCGCCCATGCCAAGGCGTCGGGCTACACCAAGCCCTTCATCCTGGCGCCGAACTATCCGGCGGGGCAGGATTCGTTGACCGGGTTCAAGCGTCTTTACGGCGGCGAGCTGGCAGGCGAACTCTACACCAAACTGGGCCAAACCGACTACGCGGCCGAGATCGCGCAGATCCGTGCCTCGGGCGCCGACAGCATCTTCTTCTTCCTGCCCGGCGGCATGGGGATCTCGTTTCTCAAGCAGTTCGCCGACAGCGGCATCGACCTGCCGGTGATCGGGCCCGCTTTCAGCTTCGACCAGACGATCCTGCCCGCGGTGGGTGATTCCGCACTGGGCGTGCACAACACGTCTCAGTGGAACAAGGACATCGACAACGCCGCCAACAAGAAGTTCGTCGAAGGCTTCCAGGAAGCCTATGGCCGTCTGCCGTCTCTCTATGCCGCGCAGGCCTATGACACCGCGAACCTGATCCTCTCCGCCGTGGAGAAGGCCGACATCGCGGACCGTGACGCCTTCCGCGCCGCGCTGAAGGAGGCCGACTTCGACTCCGTCCGTGGCAAGTTCAAGTTCGGGAACAACAACCACCCGATCCAGGACATCTACGTGCGTGAAGTGATCAAGGAAGGCGACGTCTACACCAACAAGATCATCTCGACCGTCCTGACCGATCATCAGGATGTCTATGCCGCGGAATGCGGTCTGAGCAACTGAGACAGACGCTGGCGGCCTCGACGGGGCCGCCAGCCCGAAACCGGGGCCGGGCATGTCGACCATCCTGCTGATAGAACAAATCCTCAACGGGCTGCAGTTCGGAGTCATGCTGTTCCTGATGGCGGCAGGGCTGACCCTGATCTTCGGGGTCATGGGGCTGATCAATCTCGCGCATGGATCACTCTACATGATCGGCGCCTTCGTCGCGGCGGCGGGCGCGGCTGCGACGGGGTCCTTCGTCCTGGGACTGATCGCGGCATTGATGGCCGCCGCACTCTTCGGCGCGCTGATCGAGTTGACGGTGATCCGGCGGCTCTACGCCCGCGACCACCTTGACCAGGTCCTGGCGACCTTTGCCCTGATCCTCATCTTTTCCGAGGCCACCCGCTGGGTCTTCGGCTCCTTTCCGCTCTACCTCGACACGCCGGCATTCCTGTCCGGGACGGTCACGCTGCCCGGCGGCATCCTCTACTCCAAGTACCGGCTGGCGATCATCCTCATCGGGCTCGTCGTGGCCGCGGGCCTGTTCCTGCTGATCTCGAAAACGCGCGTCGGTATGCGAATCCGCGCAGGCGAGAACGACCGCGAGATGATCGGCGCGCTCGGGGTGGATATCTCCGTTCTCTACACGATGGTCTTTGCCCTCGGCGCCGCACTCGCGGGGCTGTCCGGTGCGCTCGTCGGCGCGATCCAGTCGGTCGAGGTCGGCATGGGCGAGCCGGTGCTGATCCTTGCCTTCGTGGTGATCGTGATCGGCGGCATCGGATCGATCAAGGGAGCGCTGGCGGGGGCAATACTGGTGGGCCTGACCGATACGCTGGGCAGGTCGCTGCTGCCGCTATTCTTCGCCACCTTCATGGAACCTTCGGCGGCCACCTCCGTCGGCTCCGCGCTGGCATCCATGCTGATCTACATTCTCATGGCGGGGGTCTTGCTGTTCAAGCCCACCGGCCTCTTCGGGAGCGCCTGACATGTTGCCGGAACGCTTTATCAACCTGCTGGTCCTGGGCCTGCTTCTGGCAGTGCCGCTGATCGCGATGGCGCTGGACGAGCCCTTCATCATCACGCTGGCGACCAAGGCCGCGGTGCTCGCGCTTGCCGGCGTGGGGCTGAACCTGGCGCTGGGGCAGGGCGGGCTGGTCAGCTTTGGCCACGCCGCCTATTTCGGGGTCGGCGGCTATGCGATGGGCATCCTCGCCAGTCACGCCCAAAGCTATACCCCGATCATGGAAGCGCCGTTCCTGATCGAGGGAACGAAGTCGATGCTGGTGATCTGGCTCGTCGCCATCGTCGCCAGCGCGCTGGTGGCACTGCTGGTCGGCGCGCTGTCCCTGCGGACATCGGGCGTCTATTTCATCATGGTCACGCTCGCCTTCGGCCAGATGCTCTATTACTTCGCGATCTCTTGGCCTGCCTACGGGGGCGAGGACGGCCTGTCCATCTACGTGCGCAACGGCTTTCCGGGGCTGAATACGCTGGATCCGATCCAGTTCTTCGGCCTGTGCTTCGCCGTGCTGCTGATCGTGCTTCTGTTCGTGCGGATGCTGAACCGGTCGCCCTTCGGCCTGGCCCTGCACGGGGCGCACCAGAACGAGGAGCGGGCACGCACCGTCGGCATCAACGTCTACCGGCTGCGCCTGACGGCCTTTGTCATATCGGGGGCGATCACGGGGCTGGCCGGTGCGCTCTTCGCCGATCTGAACCGCTTCGTCAGCCCCACGATGCTGAGCTGGCACACCTCGGGCGAGATCATGGTGTTCATCATTCTGGGCGGTGTGGCGCGGTTGTGCGGGCCGGTGGCGGGGGCGGCGGTCTACATCCTGCTGGAGCATGTGCTGGGCGGATTGTCGGAGTACTGGCATATCTACCTCGGCGCGATCCTGCTCTTTGTCGTCCTGTTCGCCAAGGGCGGTCTGATCGGCGGGCTGTCTCGCCGGGAGGTGCGTCATGCCGGATGACCTGATCCTCGACGTGCGCGACCTGCACAAGAGCTTCGGCGCGCTCAAGGCCAGCGACGGCATTTCGCTGGATCTGAAAGCGGGTGAGATCCACGCCCTGATCGGACCGAACGGGGCGGGCAAGTCGACCCTGATCAAGCAGATCGCGGGCGGGTTGAAGCCCGACCGCGGCACGGTGCATTTCATGGGCCGCGACGTCAGCGGGCTGTCGGTGGCAAAGCGCGCGCAGGCGGGACTGGGCCGCACGTTCCAGATCTCCGCGTTGGCGATGGACTACACGGTGATGGAAAACGCCGTGCTTGGCGCCATCGGGCAAAGTGGCCGCACCTTCAGCTTCTTCCGGCCGGCGATGAAGGACCGCCGCCTGCTGGAACGCGCCGGTGCCGCACTGGAGCGTGTGGGACTGGCGGACCACGCCAGCACCATTACTTCCGAGCTGTCGCATGGCCAGCGCCGCCAGCTGGAGGTCGCGGTGGCATTGACCCTGTCACCCCGGGCCTTCCTGATGGACGAACCGATGGCCGGCATGGGCGCCGAGGGGTCGCAGGAACTGACGGCCTTCCTGCGCGAACTGAAGCAGCAGGCGCCGATCCTGCTGGTTGAACACGACATGGACGCGGTGTTTGCGCTCGCGGACCGGATCAGCGTGCTGGTCTATGGCAAGATCATCGCCACCGGCAGTGTCGACGAGATCCGCGCGAACCCGGACGTCAAGACAGCCTACCTGGGCGAGGAGGACGCGGCATGAGCCTGTTGTCCCTCGGGGGAATTACTGCCAGCTACGGCGCATCGCAGGCCCTGTTCGGGGTGGATCTCGAGGTGCGCGAAGGTGAGGTCGTGGCACTCATGGGCCGCAACGGCATGGGCAAGTCGACCACCATCAAGGTGATCTGTCGCCTGCTCAAGAACGGCGAAGGCACCGTCCGCTTCGACGGGCAGGACATCGCCGGGCTGCCTGCGCACCGGGCCGCGAAACTGGGCCTTGGCCTGGTGCCCGAGGGGCGGCGGTGCTTCACGAACCTCACGGTGCGCGAGAACCTCTATGCGTCTGCACGGCCCGGCCATTGGGATTTCGACCGGGTGCACGCGCTGTTTCCCCGGCTGGAGGAACGCGGCGACCAGATGGCGGGATCTCTTTCGGGCGGCGAGCAGCAGATGCTGGCCATCGGCCGCGCACTGATGACGAATCCGCGCCTGTTGATCCTGGACGAGGCGACCGAAGGTCTCGCACCGGTTGTGCGGCAGGAAATCTGGGACGCCATCGCAACGCTCAAGGGCGACGCGGGCCTGTCGATCCTCGTGGTGGACAAGACGATCAGCGAATTGCGCCGCATTGCCGACCGGGTCGTGATCCTCGAGCGCGGCAAATCGGTATGGACCGGCACGATGAGCACGCTGAACGGCGATGTCCGCGACAGGTATCTGGGGGTCTGAGGCATGCCTTTCATCTATCATCAGAAGGTCAAGTTCCGGCATTGCGATCCGGCGGGCATCGTTTTTTATCCGCGGTATTTCGAAATGATGAACGATACGGTCGAGGATTTCTTCGACACCGTCGCGGGCTTGCCCTTCTCGGAGATGCATCGGGACTGCGGCATTCCCACGGCGGGGATCGAGGCACAGTTCCACGCGCCAAGCCGGCTCGGGGACGCGCTCAAGATCGCACTCAGGGTCACGAAGGTGGGGCGTAGCAGCCTGGGCCTTGCCTATGACGCCCGCTGCGGCGCGGAGCAGAGATTCACGGCGGCCTCCACGGTCGTCTTCATAGATGGCGCGGGCCGACCCGCCGCCTGGACCGATGCGCTGCGGGCGCGGTTGGAAGAACATATGAAAGAGGAGACGTCAGATGGCGCATGAGGTGATCCAGCCCGAAGGATGGGCCAAGGCCAAGGGCTATGCCAACGGGGTGAAGGCCGCCGGGGGGCAGCTTTTCATCGGCGGACAGATCGGCTGGACCGCCGAGCAGAAGTTCGAAGCCCACGATTTTCTCGGGCAGACGGAACAGGCGCTCCGGAACATCCTCGCCATTCTCGAGGCCGCGGGCGGCACTGCCGAAGACCTGGTGCGTCTGACCTGGTACGTGACCGACAAGCGTGAATACCTGGCCAAGCAGCGCGAGATGGGCGAAGTCTATCGCAAGGTGCTGGGGCGCAATTTCCCCGCGATGGCGATGGTCATCGTCGCCGGCCTTGTCGAGGACGAGGCACTGGTCGAGATCGAGGCGACGGCGGTACTGTCCTGACCGGCGTCAGCCCCGGTTTCTGACCCAGCTGTCGTAATCGGGGCGATCGATCTGGAACGTATCGCCGCTGCGCGCGTACCAGCCCGCGCCGTGCATCCGACCGATCAGCCCCAGCGCGGGTGTGTCGATGTATGCCTTTTCCGCGTCCAGCACGAACGGATCCGCGACATGGATTGCCAGCACCTGCCCGATGACGATGGCCTGCTGCGGTCCAGTGGTCACGACACTGTGCGTGCGACACTCGAACGAGACCGGCGCCCCCGCGATGCGTGGCGGGGCGATATGGGTGCTCGCGGCTGACTGCAGGCCGGCGATTTCCAGTTCGCTGACATCCGCCGGTGCATTCATGCAGGTGAGGTTCATCGCCTCGGCCAGATGCTCGGGCACGAGGTTGACCACGAATTCCCCGCTGTCGAGGATGTTGCGCGCCGTGTCCTTCCACCCCTTGTCCGGGTCTGCGAGGATCCCGATCGCCACGGTCGGGGGCGTGTGGCCCATCGCGTTGAAGAAGCTGTAGGGTGCGGCGTTCACAACGCCCTGCGCCGACAGGCTGCTCACCCAGGCGATGGGCCGGGGCGTGACACAGGCGGTCAGCAGCTTGTAACTGCGCTGGGGCGTGGCCGGGTCGAGGTCGAACCGCATCCCTACTTCGACGGGGTGCTGTTGATCACCGGGTGGCGAATGGTGCCGATACCCTCGACATGCGCCACGATCACGTCGCCGGGCCAGAGCCATTCCTGCGGATCGCGCCCTGCGCCGACGCCCTCGGGCGTGCCGGAGGCGATGATGTCGCCCGGCTCCAGCGTGATGCCCGTGCTCAGGTCGGCGATCAGCTCGTCCACCTTGAACAGCATCTTGGCGGTGTTCGATCGCTGTTTCTCCACGCCGTTGACGGTGAGCCAGAGGTCCAGCGTCTGCGGATCGGGAATTTCATCCGCCGTCACGATGCAGGGGCCGAACGGGGCGTAGCTGTCCATCCCCTTGGAGAAGATCCACTGCCCGGCACGGCGGTTGTCGCGCGCCGAGATGTCGATGATGAGCGAATACCCGAAGACATGCGACAATGCGGTCTCGCGCGCCACGTTCTGCGCACGGGTGCCGACGATGACGGCCAGCTCGACTTCCCAGTCCAGTTGCTGGGTCATGTCCGCGTCGTGGCGCACCGGATCGTCAGGGCCGATCACCGTCGTCGGCGGCTTGGAGAATACGACCGGTTCCTTCGGCAGGTCCGGCTTGGTGTCCAGCGCCTTGGAGCTTTCGGCGACGTGATCGAGATAGTTCAGCCCGATGCCGAAGATGTTCTTGCGCGGGCGCGGGATCGGCGCCAGCAGCTTGACGTTCTGGAGGGGCAGGGCGCTTGCATTGCCCCAATCACCGCGCGCCGCCTGCAAAGCAGCCTGCAACCGGGTCACGGCCGCCGGTCCGAGGTCGATGAAGTCCAGCATCCGGGAAGGCAGGTTCAGGCCGACGCCGGCCCCGAATTCGGCAACGTCGACGACGGTGTTGTCCTGCAGGACCCCCAGACGCGGGGCCGCTTCGACATGGGCTTGGTAGGTGACGAGTTTCATTTCTATCCTTCTGGCTGGTGGCCGTTGTTGTCGCCCAGGGCTTCCTCTCGGTAAAGACCCAGCGCCCGGATCACGGGCAGATCGTTGAGGCAGAAAAGGCAGGCATCCTCGCTGTCCGATGCGTTGGCATGTTCGTGCCAGGCCCAGGAGGGCACGCAGAAGATGTCGCGCTCGGACCAGTCAAAGCGCTGGCCGTTGATGATCGAATGTCCCGATCCCTTGCAGCACTGGTACAGGTAGCTGCCGGTGTGGCGGTGGGCCTTGGTGGCGAAACCGGGCGCGAGCCGCTGCATGGATGCGCCCAGCGTCTTCATCACCGGGCCGTTCGTTGTCGGATTGACGTATTCCATCAGGTGCCCGTCGAAAGGCGACGGGTCGGACGCCTCTGAGAAATGGTTCAGCGCCTCGTAGGTGCGGTCCCATTCGTACTTGAACATCGGTGAGTAGCCCTTGGACCAGTCGCCGCCGCCGGGAGTCAGCCCGGCATTGCCCCAGGTCTTGGTCATGTCGTCGACCGGAAAAGCAACGGGTTCGGACAGGTCGGGATGCACCTCGAAGAAGTTCGCCTCCATGGCGTTGACGAAAGGAATGTCGAGCCCGTCCTGCCAGATGCAGGGGGTGCCATCGTCGCTGACCGCGTGTTCGTGCCACGTGCCGTTCGGCGTCAGCACGAAGTCGTTCCGGCCCAAAGTCATCTTGTGCCCGTCGACCACGGTATAGGCGCCCGAGCCTTCCATGATGAAGCGGATCGCACTGGCGGAGTGACGGTGCGCGGTGGCCTTCTCTCCCGGATGCATGACCTGCAGACCGGCATAGATCCAGCCGACGGCCGCGGCCACGTCACTGCGTCCGGGGTTGTTGAAATAGATCACCCGGCGCCCCGCCTTTTCCGGCGTCACCAGTTCGACCGAGCGCAGCACCTTCTCGCGCAGGTCCCGATAGCGCCAGAGAACCGGTTGCGACTGCGACTTCGGCTCCCAGGGCTCGATCTTGTTCGCGACGGTCCAGAGCGCGCCGGTGTGGTGGCCTTCCAGTTCGTCGTAGTATTTCAGCAGTTCCGGGGTGTCCTCGACATTGGCGCGGCCCGCCACATTCTCGCGGTGGTTTTCCCGTGTCATGATCCTGCTCCCCTTTCGGCATATGGATGCAACAGCATCTATAATGTTTTAAGCCTAAAGTAAATCAGCTTTCCTGCCGCGCGCCGGCCTCGGCGCGGTGCAGCAGGTCGCGGATCTGGTCGAGATCATGGTCGTCCAGTCCGGCGAACAGCCGGTCCACCAACGCCGCGTGCCCCGCTGCCAGCTCCTCGAACTGCGCGCGGCCCCTGTCCGACAAGCTGACATTGACGACCCTGCGGTCATCCTGCGCCGGAACGCGGGTGACAAGGCCGTCCTTTTCCAGCCGGTCCACCACCGTGGAGGCATTGCCGTTCGACACCAGCAGCATCTGGCTGAGCGCGGACATCTTCATCGGCCCGTCGGACCGATAAAGCGCCGCCATCACGTCAAACCGGGGCAGGGTCGTGCCATGACTGACGCGCATGTAGTCGCGCAGGGTATTCTCGGTGTGGCGGGTCAGGCGCAACAGCCTGATCCATGTGCGCAGGCGTCTGTGGGATAGGCTGTTGCCGCGCATTGCGGGATCCTCCGGTTGCCCGTCGTCGGGCGTCCCGCAAGGCTACTTCCCGAGGGGGAGGCTTTCAACCATGCGCACCGCGCCACAGCAGCGCGGCGGCGTCCCCGATGCCATAGACGGGGCGGCCGGTCGCTTGCCGGATCGCCGCCGCGTAGGGCGGCAGGTTGCCACATTCCAGCAAAAAGCAGGCCAGCCTCGGCTCCATCGCCACCATTCCGGCAGCAAGGCCGGTGCAGTAGGCGCCGATCGCGTCGACATCCAGCGTGTCGGGCTGATCCTCCTTCCTCTTGAGGATCGCATCGGCGAAGGCGCGGCAGCCCTGGATACCCGCGACATGGACCGCCGCGGGGTCGATACCGGCAGCGGAAAGCCCCCCGGCCAGCAGGCTCTGGCGGGATGCCGTCAGGATGCCGACAGGCCGGTCCCCGCAGGTCAGCCGCAGCGTTGGATAAAGCGAAAGCGCCGACAGCATCACCGGGATCCGGACCGCCGCCGCAAGTTCCGCCTGGATATGCACGAGAAAACCGCAGGTCGAGACAAGACCCACCGCACCCTCAGCCTCGAGCGCGCGGGCCGCGTCGATGAAGGCCGCCGTCAGCGCAGCCGGGGGCGCGGCCCCCTGCACGATGTCGGTCGATCCGGCACCGGGCACGACCCGCAACCTGACCGGAAAGGGATAGCTGTCGACGTTACCGGCGTCACCCACGACACGTGGAAAGGCCGTGTCCAGCATCAGCACACCGATGAAACCGCTCATGCTGCCCTGCTTTCACGCATAATGCACCTTGGTGCCGGCGCTTTCGCAGAACCGCCGGCATTCGTCCGAAAGCGGCCGGTCGGTGATGAACCGGTCCACGTCCGCCATGGACGCGATCCGCGCGGGTGCCTTGCGGCCGAACTTCGAACTGTCGGCGGCCAGTATCACCTCCTGAGACTGCTGGATGATGGTCTTGCTGACGCCGACCTCCTGAACGTCGAAATCGAGAATGTCGCCGTCGTGACGCAGCGCCGAACATCCGATCACGGCATAGTCGAACCGGAACTGCCGGATGGTCTGGGTCGCGAGGTCGCCGACCAGCCCCCCGTCCGACCGGCGCAGGTGCCCGCCCGTGACGATGACCTCGACGTTATGGTTCTCCGACAGGATCACCGCGATATTGATGTTGTTGGTAACGACCAGAAGCCCCTCGTGATGCAGCAGTTCGGTTGCCACGGCTTCGGTCGTGGTGCCGATGTTGAGGAACACAGAGCAGTCGTTCGGGATGAACCGCGCGCAGGCACGGCCGATGTCCACCTTTGCAGCCTGATTCAGCTCGCGCCGCTCGCTGTAGCCGATGTTGGTGGTCGTGGACGGCAGCACCGCGCCACCGTGCACCCGCTCCAGCCGGCCATCGTCCGCCAGTTCGGTCAGGTCGCGGCGGATGGTCTGGGGCGTGACGCCGAAATGCTCCACCAGCCCTTCGACCGTGACCTTGCCCTCGCGGCGGGCAATCTGGATGATTTCCGGTTTGCGCAGCGTCTGGCTCATTCCGCGTCTCGAATCGAAGGATTACGACCTTGCTACACCGTCGGGGCGGTTCCCGTCACGCGATTCAACCGTCATTTCGCGCCTTTCGCAGCCAATTACCCGCCAGACTGCGCAGGAAAGATCGTGAAATTCGGCAATTTTTTCAGGGCCATGCAAAAATACGCGCATAAACGAACATTTTTTCCTTCCTTTCGAAACCATATTTTGCGAGTTTCTGCCAAAGCGAAAATTCAGTCGCTTCAGGGGGGACGTCATGACGCCGGAATACGACCTGCTGGTGATCGGCGGGGGCATCAACGGTTGCGGGATCGCACGCGATGCGACGGGCAGGGGCCTGTCCGTCTGTCTGGCCGAGATGAACGACATCGGCTCCGCCACCTCGGCGTCCTCCACCAAGCTGTTTCACGGCGGTCTGCGTTACCTTGAATATTTCGAGGTGCGCCTGGTCCGGGAGGCACTGGTGGAGCGCGAGACGCTTCTGCGTGCGATGCCCCACATCGCCTGGCCGATGCGTTTCGTCCTGCCGTACCACCCGTCCATGCGTTTCGACACGACGACACCCACGTCCAAGTTGCTGAACATCGTGATGCCCTGGATGAAGGGGCGCAGGCCCGCCTGGCTGATCCGGCTCGGTCTGTTTCTCTATGACAACCTCGGGGGCCGCAAGATTCTGCCGGGCACGACCAGCGTGGATCTGCGCAACAGCCCCGAAGGCGCGCCGCTGAAACCCAAGTTCGAACACGCCTACGAATACTCCGACTGCTGGGTCGAGGATTCCCGGCTCGTGGTGCTCAACGCCCGTGACGCGGAAGCCCGTGGCGCGCGGATTCTCACCCGGCACAAGGTCACCGGTGCCGAGCCGTCCGATGGCGGCTGGACGGTGACCTTGACCGATACCAACAGCGACCGGGAAACACAGGTCACCGCGCGGATGATCGTCAATGCGGCGGGCCCATGGGTGGGGGACGTTCTGCGCGGCACGATCCGCAGCAACCAGACCGGCGGCGTGCGGCTGGTGCGGGGAAGCCACATCGTGACGAAACGCCTGTTCGAGCATGACAAGTGCTACTTCTTTCAGGGCACCGACGGGCGGATCATCTTTGCCATTCCCTACGAGACCGATTTCACCCTGATCGGGACCACGGACCAGGAACATCACGATCCGGACAAGAAGCCGGAATGCACGCCGGAAGAGCAGCAGTACCTCGTCGATTTCATGAACGCCTACCTGGCTGACCCGATTTCGACCGACGACATCGTCTGGACCTATTCCGGCGTGCGCCCCCTGTTCGACGACGGCGCGACCAGTGCCACCGCCGCGACGCGGGATTACACGATCCATCTCGACCGCAGCCGGGGTGCGCCGGCGGTCAACGTCTTTGGTGGCAAGATCACCACCTATCGGCGCCTGGCCGAAAGCGCGCTGGAGAAAGTGGGCGAGGTCCTGCATGTCAAGGCGCCCTGGACCGCCGGCGTCCCGCTGCCGGGCGGCGATTTCCCGGTGGACGGGGTGCTGCCGCTGATGGACGGGCTGATGCGGGATTACAGCTTCCTCGATCCGGCCTGGGCGCGGCGCCTTGTCCGCGCCTACGGGACGCAGGCGCGCGCGGTCCTCGGCGACGCGCAGGAGGTGGCCGACCTGGGCCGTCACTTCGGCGCGAGCCTGACCGAACGGGAAGTTCGCTGGCTGATGGAAAATGAATACGTGCAACGCGCCGAGGACGTCGTGTGGCGGCGCAGCAAGCTGGGCTTGCGCATGACCGCGGAAGAGATCGCGACACTTGACGACTGGATCGCCGAAGCGGCCGACGGCCGGTTGTCAAAGGCGGCGGAGTAACGGGGGAAAGATGACGCTGGAGTTCAAAGGCGTGTCCAAGGTGGTGAACGGCGAGACGCATATCCACCCGACGGACCTGACACTGGAGGCAGGCACGATGAACGTGCTGCTTGGCCCCACGTCCTCGGGTAAGACGTCGCTGATGCGGCTGATGGCCGGACTGGATGTGCCGACACGCGGGCAGGTCTTCTGGGAAGGCGCGGACGTGACCGGCATGCGCGTGCAGGACCGCAAGGTGGCCATGGTCTATCAGCAATTCATCAACTACCCGTCGATGACGGTCTACGACAACATCGCCTCCCCGATGAAACTGCTTGGCATCGACCGGGCCGAGATCGACCGCCGCGTGCGCGACACCGCCGCGCTGATGAAGCTGACCCCGATGCTGGACCGCAAGCCGCTGGAGCTGTCGGGAGGTCAACAGCAACGCTGCGCGCTGGCGCGGGCGCTGGTCAAGAACGCGGGCCTTGTGCTTCTGGACGAACCGCTGGCGAACCTCGACTACAAGCTGCGCGAGGAACTGCGCGTGGAGATCCCGCGCATCTTCGAAGAATCGGGCGCCGTCTTCGTCTATGCCACGACGGAACCGGAAGAGGCGCTGCTGCTGGGCGGCAATACCGCCACGCTGTGGGAAGGCCGCGTGACCCAGTTCGGCCCCACGCCCAAGGTCTACCGCCAGCCGATCGATGCGACCACGGCACGCGTGTTCAGCGATCCGCCGATGAATTTCCTCGACGTGACCAAGCGCGGCGGAGAGTTGACTTTTGGCGAAGGCCAGAGCGCGGCGGCCCAGGGGCCGCTGGCCGACCTCGCCGATGGCAGCTATCTCGCCGGTTTCCGCCCGAACCACGTCGAGATCGCCCAGCCCGCCACCGGTGGCATCATGTTCGATACGCGCCTGAGCGTGACCGAACTGACCGGGTCGGAAACCTTTGTGCACCTCGACTACGCGGGGCGCAAATGGGTCGGGCTGATCCACGGAGTGCACAACCTGAAGCTGGGCACGGCGTTGCCGGTCTACCTCGACCCGCGCCACATCTACATCTTCAGCGAAACCGGGGAGCTGGTGGCACCGGCGTCCTACGCGCTGGCAGCCTGAGGAGAGGGACATGGCCAAGATCACACTCGACAACCTCGCCCATTCCTACCTGCCGAACCCGAAAGACGAAGATGACTTCGCGCTGAAGGAACTGAACCACGTCTGGACCGACGGCGAGGCCTACGCGCTGCTGGGGTCTTCGGGCTGCGGCAAGTCCACGCTGCTCAACCTCATTTCGGGCCTGCTGCACCCCAGCCAGGGCCGCATCCTGTTCGACGACAAGGACGTCACCGAGGCCACCACCGCCGCGCGCAACATCGCGCAGGTGTTTCAGTTTCCGGTGGTCTACGACACGATGACCGTGCGCGACAACCTCGCGTTCCCGCTGCGCAATCGGGGTGAAAAGGCCGCCTATGTCGCCGAACGGGTGCAGAAGATCGCCCGGATGATCGGGATGGAGGACGAGCTGAACCGCCGGGCGCGGGGTCTGACGGCGGACGCCAAGCAGAAGATCAGCCTGGGCCGCGGCATGGTGCGCGAGGACGTGAATGCGCTGCTCTTCGACGAACCGCTGACCGTGATCGACCCCCACATGAAATGGGAACTGCGCACGCAGCTCAAATCGCTGCACCACGAATTCGGCCATACCATGATCTATGTCACCCATGACCAGACCGAGGCGCTGACCTTTGCCGACAAGGTGGTGGTGATGTACGACGGCCGCGTCGTGCAGATCGGCACGCCGCAGGAACTGTTCGAGCGGCCCGAGCATACCTTCGTCGGGTACTTCATCGGTTCGCCCGGGATGAACGTGATCCCCGCCGAGGTCTCCGGCGCGCAGGCGGTGATCGACGGCACCGCGCTGTCCCTGAACCGCGACTTCGGCACCCTGACAGGGAATGTCGCCCTGGGCGTGCGGCCCGAGTTCGTCAGCCTGACAAAAGGCGACGGCCTCCCGGTCAAGGTGCGCCGGGTCGAGGACGTGGGCCGCCACAAGATCGTGCGCGCCGACCTTTTCGGCAGGGAAATCAGCATCGTCGCCGCCGAGGGGCAGGAGATTTCGGCCGACATGAACCATGTCACTTTCGCGCCGGATCATGTGAACGTCTACGTCGACGACTGGCGCAAGGAAGGGGTGGCGGCATGAACAAGACAGTCAATCAGAAGGCGTGGTTCCTTGTCCTGCCGGTGCTGCTCCTCGTGGCCTTCTCTGCCGTGATCCCGCTGATGACGGTGGTCAACTACTCGGTTCAGGACACGTTCGGAAACAACGAATTCTTCTGGGCCGGCCTCGAGTGGTTCGAAGAGATGCTCGACAGCGACCGCATGTGGTCCGCCCTCAGCCGGCAACTTGTCTTTTCCGGCGTGATCCTGGCGATCGAGATTCCCCTTGGGATCTTCGTCGCGCTGAACATGCCGAAAAGCGGGTTCTGGTCCAGCTTCTGCCTGGTGCTGATGTCGCTGCCGCTGCTGATCCCGTGGAACGTGGTCGGCACCATCTGGCAGATCTTCGGCCGCGTGGACATCGGTCTTCTGGGCTATACGCTCGATGCGCTCGGCATATCCTACAACTACACGCAGGATACCTTTGCCGCCTGGGCCACCATCGTGGTGATGGATGTCTGGCACTGGACGTCGCTGGTGGCGCTGCTGGCCTTTGCCGGGCTGAAGTCGATCCCCGACGCCTATTACCAGGCCGCCAAGATCGACCAGGCGAGCCGCTGGGCCGTGTTCCGCTTCATCGAACTGCCCAAGATGGCGGGCGTTCTGATGATCGCGATCCTGCTGCGTTTCATGGACAGCTTCATGATCTACACCGAGCCTTTCGTCGTCACCGGCGGCGGTCCGGGCAACGCCACCACGCTTTTGTCCATCGACCTTGTGAAGATGGCGCTGGGGCAGTTCGACCTCGGTCCCGCCGCCGCGTTCTCGCTGATGTATTTCCTCGTGATCCTGCTGATCTCGTGGGTGTTCTACACGGTGATGACCACCCTCGACGCGAAGGAGATCTGACCAGATGCGCAAGCCAAGCCTCACCGCCGCAATCAACGGAGCGTGCACATGACCGACACCACCTCCGCCCCCGGCGCGGCGCCCATCCCCGGCGACGTGATCGCATCCCGGGCCAACGTGAAGACCCGCCGCTTCCCGCGGCCCAGCGGCTCTGCCGTGGTGATGACACTATACCTTCTGTTCCTGCTGCTGCCGATCTACTGGCTGCTGAACATGAGCCTGAAGACCAACACGGAAATCCTGAACAGCTTCACGCTCTGGCCCCGTGACCTGACGCTGGACAATTACCGCACCATCCTGACCGATCCGGCGTGGTACATGGGCTACGTCAACTCGCTGATCTACGTGGTGATGAACACCGTCATCAGCCTCGCCGTGGCGCTGCCCGCCGCATACGCCTTCTCGCGCTATCACTTCATGGGCGACAAGCACCTGTTCTTCTGGCTGCTGACCAACCGGATGGCGCCGCCGGCGGTCTTTGCCCTGCCGTTCTTCCAGCTCTATTCCTCGGTCGGGCTGTTCGACACGCATATCGCCGTGGCGCTGGCGCATTGCCTTTTCAACGTGCCGCTGGCGGTCTGGATCCTCGAAGGTTTCATGCGCGGCGTGCCCAAGGAAATCGACGAGACCGCCTATATCGACGGCTATTCCTTCCCGCGCTTCTTCGTGCGGATATTCATGCCGCTGATCGCGAGCGGTATCGGCGTCGCGGCATTCTTCTGCTTCATGTTCAGCTGGGTGGAACTGCTTTTGAGCCGCACGTTGACAACCGTGAACGCGAAACCCATCGCCGCCATCATGACCCGCACACAGGGCGCAAGCGGTATCGACTGGGGCGTGCTTGCGGCGGCAGGGATCCTGACCATCGTGCCCGGCGCACTCGTGATCTATTTCGTCCGAAATTATATCGCCAAAGGCTTTGCCCTGGGGAGGGTTTGATGAAGAAGACTCTGACATCGCTGGCCATCATGGGCGCCCTGGCGTCCACCGCGTCGGCCCAGAACATCGTCATGCCGAACAATTACGGCCCGACCGACAGCGGCTGTCTCGTCAAGGGACTGGACCCCAACGGCGACGGTTTCCTGGCCCTGCGCACGGGCCCCGGCAGCAAATACGGGCAAATCGGAAGCCTGCACAACGGCGACGCCGCGTTCATCTACGGCGGTCAGGGCAGATGGCTCTTCGTCGAGAACGGGGCGGTGAACGGCAAGAAGGCACGATTCCGCGGCTGGATCTACGACGCCTGGTGCGAGTTCTATCCGTGATTTTCCTTCGCACATACGCAGCTTCCGGGATCGCGCGGATGCCGGCGGCAACGCACGACGGGGCCGGGCTTCTCTTCCGCGCCGCGCATCCGAATGGAGGTAATTGAACATGGATTGGATGGCATGGACATGGCCGACGGCGATCTTCTTCACCGTCATCGCCACGCTGCTGATCGCCTTCACCGTGCTCGCGATCAGGTTTCCCGAAACGCCACGGCGTGGCGTTCTGGGCATGGAGACGACGCGCGGCGATCGTCTCTTCATCACACTTCTGGGCAGCGCCTTCATCAACCTGGCGTGGCTCGGAATTGTCGGGGCGTATCAACCGTATGCCCTGATTGTCTGCCTTGTCTATGCGGCGGCGGTCTTTCGCTGGGTCTAGACAATGTGGTTCCACCGCCGCCGGGCTGTCGTCCGGCTGCATACGATCAAGCGTAGTTTCGAAATAGGGAGGAAACGATGAAACTTAATCTGAAATCAAGTACCGCCGTTGTGCTGGCACTTGGCATGTTCAGCGGTCCGGCTTTTGCCGACATGGACGCCGCCAAGGCGTTCCTGGACGAGGAAATCGGCGATATGTCGGTTCTCAGCCGTGCGGATCAGGAAGCCGAGATGCAATGGTTCATCGACGCGGCAGAGCCTTATCAGGGCATGTCGATCAACGTCGTGTCGGAAACCATCACCACGCACGAATACGAAAGCCAGGTGCTTGCGCCTGCATTCACCGCGATCACCGGCATCCAGGTCACGCACGACCTGATCGGCGAAGGCGACGTGGTGGAGAAACTGCAGACGCAGATGCAGTCGGGCGAGAACGTCTATGATGCCTACGTCAACGACTCCGACCTGATCGGCACCCACTGGCGGTACCAGCAGGTGCGCAACCTGACCGACTGGATGGCAGGCGAGGGCGCGGATGTGACCAACCCTGATCTGGACCTGGGCGATTTCATCGGCACCCAGTTCACGACGGCACCTGACGGCAAGCTCTACCAGTTGCCCGACCAGCAGTTCGCGAACCTCTACTGGTTCCGCTACGACTGGTTCAACGACGAGAAGAACAAGGCCGATTTCAAGGAACAGTTCGGCTATGACCTTGGCGTTCCGGTCAACTGGTCGGCCTACGAGGATATCGCGGAGTTCTTCACCGGCCGCGACCTGAGCCACATGGGTGTCGAGGGCGAAATCTATGGCAACATGGATTACGGCAAGAAGGACCCGAGCCTTGGCTGGCGTTACACCGATGCATGGCTGTCCATGGCCGGCGTGGGGTCCAAGGGTGAACCGAACGGCGTTCCGGTCGATGAATGGGGCATCCGCGTCAACGAGAACTCGCAACCCGTGGGGTCCTGCGTTTCCCGTGGCGGTGCGACCAACGGTCCGGCTGCCGTCTATGCGGTGACCAAGGCGATCGACTGGCTCCAGAAATACTCGCCGCCCGCGGCGATGGGCATGACCTTCTCCGAGGCGGGTCCGATCCCGGCGCAAGGCAACGTCGCTCAGCAGATGTTCTGGTACACGACCTTTACCGCCGACACGGTCAAACCCGGTCTGCCGGTCATGAACGAGGACGGCACGCCGAAATGGCGGATGGCGCCCTCGCCGCATGGCGTCTACTGGGAGGAAGGCACCAAGCTGGGGTACCAGGACGTGGGTTCCTGGACGCTGATGAAGTCCACGCCCGTCGACCGGGCGCAGGCGGCCTGGCTCTATGCCCAATTCGTCACATCCAAGACCGTCGATGTGAAGAAGTCTCACGTCGGTCTGACCTTCATCCGTGAATCCACCATTCAGCACGACAGCTTCACCGAACGTGCGGACAAGCTGGGCGGCCTGGTCGAGTTCTATCGCTCGCCCGCCCGTGTCGCGTGGTCGCCCACCGGCACCAACGTCCCTGACTACCCCAAGCTGGCACAGCTGTGGTGGCAGAACATCGGTGATGCGATGTCCGGCGCCAAGACCCCGCAAGAGGCACTCGACTCGCTTTGCGCGGATCAGGAGCGCGTGATGGAACGCCTCGAACGCGCAGGCGTGCAGGGCGACATCGGGCCGAAGCTGAACGAGGAAAAGGACCCGCAGGAGTGGCTGTCGATGGAAGGCTCGCCCAAGGCGAAGCTGGACAACGAGGACGAAGAGCCCAAGACCGTCTCCTACGACGAGCTGATCAAGTCCTGGGAATAATCCCCGATCATGATACCGGTGTGGGGGGCGCAGGCCCCCCACACCTTTTCAAGACCTTCACCGACCCGTTGGACACGCCATGAAATACGTACTTTCCATCGATCAGGGCACCACGTCGTCCCGCGCGATCCTGTTCGACGAGAGCCTGAACCTGCACGCCACCGCGCAGGAAGAATTCCGCCAGATATTCCCGCAATCAGGCTGGGTCGAACACGACCCGAAGGATCTCTGGGCCTCGACCGCGGGCACTTGCCGCGAGGTCATCGAACGTGCCGGCATCGACGCCAGGGACATCATTTCCATCGGCATCACCAACCAGCGCGAGACCACGGTGGTCTGGAACCGCAAGACCGGCGAACCGGTGCACAACGCCATCGTCTGGCAGGACCGCCGCACCGGCGACTTCTGCCGCACCCTGCGCGAGGCGGGCCATGCCGAGATGTTCGCGGACCGCACCGGGCTGCTGCTGGACCCGTATTTCTCTGCAACCAAGCTGAAATGGATCCTCGACAACGCCGAGGGCGCGCGGGACGCCGCCGCGCGGGGCGAGTTGCTTTTCGGCACGGTCGATACCTACCTGATCTGGAAACTGACCGGGGGCGCGGCGCACGTGACCGACGCCACCAACGCCGCGCGGACCATGCTCTATGACATTCGCAAGGGACGGTGGAGCCAGACGATCTGCGACCTTTTCGACATACCCATGGACATGCTGCCCGAGGTCCGCGACAGCGCCGCCTCCTTCGGCGAGACGCGCGCAGACCTGTTTGGCCGCCCGATCCCGATCCTCGGTGTCGCGGGGGACCAGCAGGCCGCCACCATCGGGCAGGCCTGTTTCGAACCGGGAATGCTCAAATCGACTTACGGAACCGGCTGTTTCGCCTTGCTGAACACCGGCGATACCCCGGTGCGATCGCAAAACCGCCTGCTGACCACCATCGCCTACCAGCTCGACGGCAAGCCGACCTATGCGCTGGAAGGGTCCATCTTTGTCGCCGGGGCGGTCGTGCAATGGCTGCGCGACGGGCTGAAGATCATTCGCGAAGCCTCCGAGACGCAGCCGATGGCAGAGGCCGCGGATCCGGCGCAGGATGTCGTTCTGGTGCCCGCCTTCACGGGCCTTGGCGCGCCCTACTGGAATCCCGACTGCCGTGGCGCGATCTTCGGGTTGTCCCGCAATTCGGGCCCGCAGGAGCTGGCGCGGGCGGCGCTGGAAAGCGTCGGCTACCAGACGCGCGACCTGCTCGAGGCGATGCATGCCGACTGGACGGGGCAGGGGGCCGATCCCGTGCTGCGCGTCGACGGCGGGATGAGCGCCTCGGACTGGGCGATGCAGTTCCTGTCCGACATCATCGACGCCCCCGTCGACCGGCCCAAGGTGCTGGAAACCACGGCGCTCGGCGTGGCCTGGCTGGCCGGGATGAAGGCCGGCGCGCTGCCCGATCGGGACGCCTTTGCCAAGGGCTGGGCGCTTGACCGCCAGTTCGAACCGGCGATGGACGCCGCGACACGTGACCGCAAGTATGCCAACTGGAAACGTGCCGTCGACGCGACGATGGCCTATTGATCGTGTTCCCTGCGGCGCAGCCTTTCGGCATCTCTTGCCCGACCTCCATCCATTTCGGCACCGGGCGCGCGCGGGATCTGCCCGCACTGGTGGGGCAGGAGGCCACGCGGATCCTTCTGGTTCAGGGCGGCAGCGGACTGGCCGCGCAACCGGTCCTCGCGGCGCTGCGCGGGGCGGGGCATGACGTGAGCATTATCTCCTGCCCGGGTGAGCCGGACCTCGACGGGGTGAATGCGGCCCTGTCGAAGATGGACGGTCCGACCCATGTCATCGCCTGCGGCGGCGGGGCCGTGCTGGACATGGGCAAGGCTCTGGCGGCCCTCGGCGAACACGGGGTCGACCTGCCCGAGGATTTCGATCGCCTGCCGCCGCTGACGGCCCGCCGCACCATCCGCCTGATCGCGGTGCCCACCACCGCCGGAACAGGGGCTGAGGTCACCGCGAACGCCGTGATCGACGTGCCCTCGAAACGGGCGAAGATCAGCATCCGGGGGCCGGCGCTCGTCCCGGACATCGCCGTCGTCGATCCCGCCTTGGCGCAGTCGGCACCGGCAGCCGTTACGCTCGCCTCCGGTCTCGACGCGGTCACGCAGGTGATCGAAAGCTACACGTCCAGCGCCGCAACCCCGTTCACCTCCGCCCTGTGCCGCCCGGTGATCCCGCTGGGCCTGCGGGCGTTGCGCTGCGTGACCGACGCGCCGGACGATGCCGCATGGTCGGACATGTGCTGGACCAGCCTGTCCAGCGGGATCGCGCTCGCCAACTCCGGGTTGGGCGCGGCACATGGCCTCGCATCCATCCTCGGGGCGCAGCTTGGCGCGGCGCATGGCGCGCTCTGTGGAAGACTGCTGCTCCCGACCCTGAGGACGAACCGTGCGCACGCGGTCACGGGGTCAGAGGCGCGGACCCGGATCGACCACTGCATCTCGGAAATCGAGGCTGCATTCCCGTCATCGCCGGGGGCCGAGCCGCTCTCCGGGTTCGGGACGTGGATGAACGGCAAAGGGCTGCCCGGCCTGTCGGCGCTTGGGCTGAAGGGTGACCGCATCACCGAACTCGCTGACCTCGGCAGGGCCGCATCCTCCAGTCGCAAGAACGCGGTGGACCTGCCTTCCACCGCCTACGCGAAGATCCTGCAGGACGCGCTGTAGGCCATATCGCACACCTTTTCCCGGATAAGGCTAGTTATGTAAATATTTGGAACCGCACCCGCGTCACCCGTCCGGCTGCAGATATGCCCTGACCCGTGCTTCGACGGCCTCGGCCACCGCCTCGGGTGATTGGCCATCCGTCGGAACGGTTGCCTCCACGCCCTCCGTCCTCTCTGCCCGCTCTCCCAGCCAGATGTTCAGCTGCTCGGGATGCGGAACATAGCCGTCGGCCGAGGGCCGGATGAGCACGATCTCGTCATCGTGCGGATGCCGGGACTGCCAGGTCTCCGGCCCATCGCACCTAACACGGTGGCCGCGCCGCTCCAGCGCGGCGGCCACTTCGTCCGTCGTATGCTCGGGCGTCTGTCCCTGCTTGATCGCGATGACATAGCGCAGGTTGTCCAGCGTATCGGACAGGCTGTCGAAGCCCAGGGCATTCTTGTGGGACACGACCCGCTGAAAGACGTAGGGCTTGGAGGTCGAGATCCGCGTCTCGTCCGAAGCGTCGTCCGAATAGAGACAGCCGATGAAGGGGCAGTAGATGGGCCGGTTACTGTGCGTATAACGCAGCACCAGATCCCAGTCGACCATGCGCCGGAGCCGGTCGTCAAAGCCGCCGTACTCCTTCACCATGTCGGCCCGGTGGCAAAAGACGTTCAGGTCCACGTAGTTGCCATTAATGCAATGGGCCCAGTCGAAGGGTTCACCCCGGTAGCCGACAACCTTGCCGCTCCGATCGTGCAGACGGCTTGCCGCGTAGCCGCAGCGCGCGCCCGACACCTCCAGAGCGATCAGCATCAGCCGCACGAAGTCGGGTGTCCAGATGTTGTCGCTGTCGAGGTAGAAGATCACCTCGCCCCGCGCGCGCGACAACCCGAGATTGCGCGCCGAGGAAACGCCGCCCTGCGGCTGATGGCAGGGCACCACCCGCGGATCGGCCGCGAGCGCGTTCACGACGTCACTGGTGAAATCGGTGCTGCCGTCGTCCACCACGATCAGTTCGAGATTGTGATGCGACTGCCCCAGCACCGACCGGACCGCCCGCGTGAGCGTCACTGCCCGGTCCCGGGTCGGCATGATGACACTGACGAGCGTGTTCCGCGCCGCCAGCGTTTCCGCGTGCCGCGCGCTCAACGCGTTGACGAAACGCGCGGCGCCAGCGTGGTCGAATTCGGTCATCAGCCGATGGGGACGGCCCTCGAGACGCGCACCGAACACCCGGTCCAGCACCTCGGCCGCCGCGTCCGCCAGCGGCTCGGGTGCGGCCCGGTCGATCATCGATTGCGCAACCGGATCGGGCGCCGCGTCCGCCAGCGGGCTGGGCAAGACCTCACGCCCTTCCGCCCGGCCGAACAGCTCGTAGTGCCAAAGCGCGTTGTGCCCCGCCTCGGCAACCTCGGGATACCGCGCGAGATAGGCCGCCGTGCAAAAATCCGGCCCCGGATCGCGCCCGATCGTGCCGCCGTAGACCGCGTAATGATGTGCCGCCGACCTGTCGTACAGCTGCGCGTCGGGATAGACCCGGCGATACCAGGCCGCATCGAAGAGCGGGCTGTCTTCGATGATCTGCACGGGATCGCGCTGCATGACCTAGCCCCGCCCCCCGAGCCGTCCCAGCCAGCGCAACGGACGGGTCACCCGCCAGGACGTGCTGCCGCGCATGTCGGCCAGCATCCCTTCCAGCTCCGCGATGCGTTGCGCCTGTACCGCCGCGCGGTCGTCGCTTTCCTGTCGTGATTGCATCAGTGTCTCGCCAGCGGCCTTCACCTCGGATTTGAGCGCGGCGATTTCCCGCGCCTGTTCGTCCAGCCGAGTGGCCCGCGCCGACAGCTCCTCCGCCGCGGCGCTGCCACGACGATCGGCTAGGTTCGCCAGTTCGGCAAGTTCCGCCTCGCGCCTGGCGAGCGCCGTTCGCAACCGCTGGACCTGCGCGTCCATGCCGCGAACCTGCGCCTCGAGGATCTGCTCCACGTCCAGCAGCAGGCGGTTCACTTCCTCCGCCCCATAGCCGTCCGTCCGCTCCCGCACCACGACGGGCCGGTATGCGGGGCGTCTTTCCGACACGGTGAACCGATCAAACTTGGAGGCCATACCCTTGCTCACTGAAACAACACGGAGCACTTCGGCTCACCGGAGGGCCATCATATCGTCAAGTCGCGGGGGTGGCCAGCCGCGACCGAAGCCGGACCGTCACCGTCCCGCGCTCAATCTTCCTGATCCTTCTTGAGAAGGTCGTACTTGCGCAGCTTGACGTAAAGCGATTGCCGCGACAGGCCAAGCATCTCGGCCGCGGCCACCCGGTTGTTCGAGGTCAGCTCGACCGCCGTCTCTATGCACATCTTCTCGATCACGTCGGTCGTCTTGGCGACGATGCTCTTGAGCGTCTGGCTGCCGATCAGCTCGATGACGGACGACATGTCGACGTCGGTCACCGGGGCGCCGCCACTGCGCACGGCTTCGGATCGGCTGGCATCGCGGATCACCATCGCCAGAACCGTATCCTTGCCCGAACTCACGACGGTCGATGCGATCTCGACCTGGGTCTCCGCCCCGTGTTCCCCGATCAGCCGCGTGGCGTAGAGCCGCATTGCACCGGTGCGCAGCGCGTTCTCCCGCATCACGTTCAGGTCCACCGAGCCGCGCCCGAGAAAATCGGTCACCGCCCGGCCCTTGACCGCGCGGACGTTCACCACGTCGCTCTGGCGCAGGAAAGCTTCGTTGGCGCTCAAGATGTTGCCCAGCTTGTCGACAAAGACGATACCGTCAGCCCCCCGCTCGAACAGGCTCGAAAGATGCTCGTCCAGCTTGTCTGAGCGAACGGAAAGCACGTCCCCGTTGCGGATCTGGCATAGGAGAAGTTGCTCTCCCGTCGCGCGGAACAGCGTGGTGCGAATTGTGACCGACGCACCCTGCCGCGTCTTTGCCGGCAGTTCGCTCCCCGAGGCGCCGCCCGCTGCACGGGTCAGGGCGCCAAGGATATCTCCCTCGCCCCCGGCATCCAGAAGATCATGAAGCGGCGCGCCGATCACCTCTGCCCGCTGCTTGCCGAAAAGAGCCAGTGCCGCCGGGTTGCAATCCGATACCACCCCCGTCGACGCGGAAACGAAGACGGTTCCTTCGGGTGTCGCGGCCATCAGCACGCGCAGCCGCGTATCGAATTCGCGCTGTGCCTCGTAATCCCGCTCCAGCGCGATCTGGGCCGCCACCAGCTGCTGCTGCATCTCTGCGACCGGGCGCAGATCCTGACCCAGCATCAGAAGCGCGTCGGGCTTGCCGATCCGGTGAAAACTGTAGCGGACGGGAAATTCCTGAATGCCGTCACGCGCCTTGTGATTCAGTTCGACGGGCCGGACATTGCCCTGCGGCTGCTCGAGGAAACTGGCGAGCCGTTCCTCGAACTTCGGAATGGATTCGACGGTCAGATGCGCGCTCAGCGGCTGCCCTTCCCATCGGGAGAATCCCAGCGGCATGCGGAAGGCCGGGTTGCTCAGCACGCCCAGCACCTGGCCGGACCTTGAAACGACGAGCGCCAGGTCGCCAACGCGCGAGATGATCTCCGATGCGATCTCCGGCTCGATCATCGGGACCAGCCCTGACGCCCATGTCATCTCGCCCTGTGACATCACCTTGCCTTGTGTTCGGAATGCCGGCTGCGCACCTCCGCATGGCGCCGGTCGCAAAAGGCCAGCGCCTCGCCGACATCGCAGGTCGCGAAATCGGCTGCGGTGCGCTGTGAAAGGGTTTCGGCCAGTTCCAAGGAATTCCCACCTATGATTACCGGCGTCCGTCGGCCGAATTCGGACCCTACTAAAGCCAATTGCCTAAGGGATTCAAGTTCCTGTATTCCGTAGGCGGACAGCAGCACGCCACGGAAGATACAGCGTTCCAGTTCCTGACGCAGGATATCGGGTGTCAGGTCCAACCTGAGGTGCACGGAAAAACCACGGTGGCGCAGCTGCCCCGCCAGCACCGTCACGCCCAGCGTGTGCTGGAAACCTGCCGGCACCCCCACGAGATAGCTGGGCCGATCGCTGTCGATCTCCTGGGTCGAAAGCCCCCAGTCCCGCCCGAGGTCGCGCAGCACCGCCTGCAACCGAACGGATCCCAGCGACACCTGAAGAAAACCGATCCGGTCGTCCACCCAGGCGTCTCCCAATCGCCGGGCGATGGCAGGCACGTATTCCTCTGCGATCTGGACGGGGCTGACGCGGGCCTTGCGCATGGCGCGGACCACCTCGCCGAGCGCGGCGCGATCCGGCGCACAGGCCGCGTCGTACATCTGGGACAGATACGTTTCCATCATGGGCCGCACGGATTCGAAAGTCGGTTTCAGACGGCCCAGCACCTGAAGGGCGACCCGGCTGACCCCGACAGAGGTTTCATGGCAATCCGACTGCTGTCCGTCCGGCATGCTCCCCCCTCGACTGGATTTCTCGTCCGGCGATCACGTGATGCAGGCAAAGAGTCCGTCCCATGCTCCGCGAGGGGCGCTCATTTGTCAAATAATATTGACAAGTCTCGCCAAACCACTCTTGCGCCCTGAAATCAGGGGACTTCGGGATGACATGTAAAACTGACACCACTGCATGCGTGTAAGTTAAAGTTGACACATCGCGAGGATACTGCCAAATTTCAGGAAGGACTCAAGGCCTGGGGAGAGCCATGAAAACCAGCACTTCAGCACCCGGCACACTCTACACTCCCGCCCAGAAGGCGCGGCGTGACGCCAGCGTCTGGACCCTCGTCCAGGGTATCCTTGCCCCGGTTCAGTTCCTCGTTTTTCTCGTGTCACTGGTGCTGGTCTGCCGGTATCTCCTCACCGGCGAGGGCTACGCGCTCGCGACCGGGTCGATCGTTCTCAAGACCGGCTTCCTCTACCTGATCATGGTGACAGGGGCGATCTGGGAAAAAACCATCTTCGGCCAATGGCTGTTCGCCGATGCCTTCTTCTGGGAGGACGTGTTCAGCTTCGGCGTCATCGCCCTGCATACCCTGTATATCTACGGGCTGTTCCTTGGCGGGTTCGCCCCCATGAGCCTCATCGTGATCGCCTTGGCGGCCTATGCCGCCTACGTCGTCAACGCGGGCCAGTTTCTTTGGAAACTGCGCATGGCGCGGCTCCAGCCGGAGACGCCCGCATGACCGAACAAACCCCTCCGCCCCCGACCACAGGCTGCCGGACCGCACCCGTCCTGAAGCAGCGCGGCCAGCGCGAAGTCTTCTGCGGCCTCACCGGCATCATCTGGCTGCATCGCAAGATCCAGGATGCCTTCTTTCTGGTGGTCGGCTCGCGCACCTGCGCACACCTTCTGCAATCCGCCGCCGGCGTGATGATCTTTGCCGAACCGCGATTCGGTACCGCGATTCTCGAGGAATCGGATCTCGCCGGCCTGAACGACGCGCACGCGGAACTTGACCGGACCGTCGAACAGTTGCTGGCACGGCGTCCCGACATCCGGCAGTTGTTCCTTGTCGGCTCCTGCCCGTCCGAGGTCATCAAGCTGGACCTCAGCCGCGCCGCCGAACGTCTGACCCAGCAGTTCGCGCCCAAGGTGCGCGTGCTCGAATATTCCGGATCCGGGATCGAAACTACCTTCACCCAGGGCGAGGATGCCTGCCTTGCCGCGATGGTGCCCGTCCTTCCGTCGTCTGACACGCGGGAGCTTCTGGTGGTCGGCGCCCTCCCCGACGTGGTCGAGGACCAGATGCTGGGCCTTTTGGCCGATCTGGGCGTGGGGCCCGTCCGCGTCCTGCCCGCGCACCGGATCGACGACGAGGTCGGCATCGGCCCGAATACCGTCTTTGCCCTGACGCAGCCCTTCCTCGGTGAAACCCACGCCGCGCTTGAACGGCGCGGCGCGCGCCACATCGCAGCGCCCTTTCCGTTCGGCGAGGAAGGCACCACCGCGTGGCTTGCCGCGATTGCCGCGGCGTTCGACGTCCCGGAAGAGACATTCACACGGGTGACCGAGGCGCCCCGCCGCCGCGCTCGCGCCGCGATTGCCCAGGCGGCGGCACCGCTGCGCAACAAGTCGGTCTTCTTCTTTCCCGACAGCCAGCTCGAGGTGCCGCTCGCGCGGTTCCTGACGCGCGAATGCGCGATGTCGGCGGTCGAGGTGGGCATGCCCTACATCCACGACGCCATCCATGGCCCCGATCTCGACCTCCTGCCGCAGGGACCGCAGATTTCCGAAGGCCAGGACGTGGATCTCCAGCTCGACCGCTGCCGCGCGGCGCGGCCCGACCTGACGGTCTGCGGCCTCGGCCTCGCCAATCCGCTTGAGGCGGAAGGCCTGTCGACGAAATGGGCCATCGAACTCGTCTTCACGCCCGTGCATTTCTATGAACAGGCCGGAGACCTCGCCAGCCTGTTCGCCCGGCCGCTGCGGCGCAAGGCGATCCTGTCGCCAAGGGTGGAGGCGGCGGAATGAAGCTGACGGTCTGGACATACGAAGGCCCGCCGCACGTCGGCGCCATGCGCGTCGCGACGGGCATGAAGGGGCTGCATTACGTCCTGCACGCGCCGCAGGGCGACACCTACGCGGATCTGCTCTTCACCATGATCGAACGGCGGGACCATCGCCCGCCGGTCACCTATACCACGTTTCAGGCACGCGACCTCGGGTCGGACACGGCGGGCCTGTTCAAGAAAGCCTGTCAGGACGCCTACGACCGCTTCCGACCCGAGGCGATCATCGTCGGGGCATCCTGCACGGCGGAGTTGATCCAGGACGATCCCGGCGGGCTGGCCGAAACGATGGGCCTGCCTATTCCGGTGATCCCGCTGGAATTGCCCAGCTACCAGCGCAAGGAAAACTTCGGCGCGGACGAGACCTTCTTCCAGATCGTCCGGCACCTGGCCAGGCCGATGGAACGGACGGCACGCGTGTCATGCAATCTGCTCGGGCCGACGGCTCTGGGGTTCCGCCACCGCGATGACGTGGCCGAGATCACCAACCTGCTCTACGAACTGGGGATCGAGGTGAACGTCACCGCCCCGATGGGGGCCACGCCCTCGGACATCGCGCGGATGGGGCAGGCGCACTTTAACGTGCTGCTCTATCCCGAAACCGGCGAACAGGCCGCCCGCTACTGCGAACGGACCTTCGGCCAGCCCTACACGAAAGTGGTCCCCATCGGGACAGGCGCGACCCACGACTTCATCGCGGAGGTGCGGGCGCTGTCGGGCTCAGACGCGCCGCTCGACACCAACCGCCTGCGCCAGACATGGTGGTCCGCGTCGGTCGACAGCACCTACCTTACCGGCAAGCGGGTCTTCATTTTCGGCGATGGAAGCCACGTGCTGACAGCGGCGCGCATCGCCCGAGACGAGATGGGCTTCGAGGTGGCCGGCATGGGCTGCTACAACCGCGAATTCGCCCGCCCGGTGCGCGCCCTCGCCCGCGCGTACGGGCTGGAGGCCCTGATCACCGACGACTACCTCGAGGTCGAACGCACGGTCGAGGCCCTGCAGCCGGAAATGATTCTCGGCACTCAGATGGAGCGCCATATCGGCAAGCGACTTGGCATCCCGTGCGCGGTGATCTCGGCCCCGGTCCACGTGCAGGACTTTCCGGCGCGCTATTCCCCGCAGATGGGGTTCGAGGGCGCCAACGTGATCTTCGACACCTGGGTGCATCCGCTGGTCATGGGACTGGAAGAGCATCTGCTGCACATGTTCCGCGAGGATTTCGAGTTCAACGATGCGGCAGGCCCGTCCCACCATGGCGGTCACGCACCCGCAGTGCGCCTGCACCCCGAACCTGCCTCCGCGGCAGCGCAGGCGCACATGGATCATGCCGACCGGGAACAGCCGGTGGCGGGGGGCGAGGTGATCTGGCTGGACCGGGCCGAGCGCGAATTGAAGAAGATTCCCTTCTTCGTGCGCGGCAAGGCCCGGCGCAACACCGAAAGCTATGCCGCCGAAAGGGGGCTGCGCGAGATCAGCCTCGACACCCTGTACGAGGCGAAGGCCCACTTTGCGCGATGACGTGATGCATAAGCCCTACCGCGTCGTGCTGCTGACGCTCGACCGCCACGCGGCGGGACCGGCAGCGCGCGCCACGCCCCGGCTTGTGCAGGATTTTCCGGGCCTGAAACTGGTCATCCACGCCGCGGCGGAGTGGGACAAGGACCCCGCCCGCCTCGAAGCGGCGCGCGCCGACATCGCGCGGGCCGACATCATCCTGTCGTCGGTCATCTTCCTCGAAGAACAGGTTCAGGCGATCCTGCCCGCGCTTCGGGCCCGTCGCGACCAATGCGACGCCATGATCAACATCATCGCGGACCAGCAGATCGTCGGCCTGACCCGCATGGGCGAACTCGACATGTCGCGGCCCGCATCCGGGCTGATGAAACTGCTGAAGAAGCTCAAGCCCGCCGCAAGGCCCGGCGCCTCTGCGCGGGACATGACAGGCATGCTGCGGCGGCTGCCCAAGATCCTGCGCCTGATCCCCGGCAAATCGCAGGATCTGCGCGCCTGGTTCCTGGCGATGCAGTACTGGCTGGGCGGCTCGGACGAGAATATCGAGAGCATGGTACGCTTCATCCTGTCGCGCTATGCCGTCTCGCGGCCCGAATGGCTGGGCGCCCGCGCCGCGCTGCCGGTGGCATATCCCGAAGTGGGCCTCTATCACCCGGACCTTCCCGGCAAGGGCATCACCGAGGACCGCGATGCGCTGCCGATGCGGGGCGACGGCCCGGTCATCGGGCTGCTGATGCTGCGCAGCTACATCCTCGCCGGGGACACCGCGCATTACGCCCATGTCATCCGCACGCTGGAAAAGCGAGGGATGCGGGTGATCCCCGCCTTCGCGGGCGGGCTGGACGGGCGGCCCGCGATGGCGGCGCATTTCGGCGGTATCGACGCCATGGTCTCGCTCACCGGCTTCAGCCTTGTCGGCGGCCCGGCCTACAATGACAGCCCCGCCGCCGTGGAGGCGCTCGCCGCGCTCGACGTGCCCTACCTTTCCGCCCAGCCACTGGAATTCCAGACGCTGCACCAGTGGGCCACCGGCAACCAGGGGCTGAGCCCGATCGAATCCACGATGCTGATCGCGCTGCCCGAAATCGACGGCGCCGCCAGCCCCACGGTTTTTGCCGGGCGGCACGGGCCTGACGGATGCACCGGCTGCTCCCACCGCTGTGCCGGCGTCGGCACCGACAAGGCGATGGCGCCCTGCATCGAACGCATCGACGCGCTGGCGGACAAGACACTCCGTCTCGCCCGTCTGCGGCGCAAGGCCAACAGGGACAAGTCCCTCGCCATCGTGCTCTTCGGCTTCCCGCCGAATGCCGGGGCCACCGGCACCGCCGCCTACCTGTCGGTGTTCGAGAGCCTTTACAACACCCTGCACCGCCTCGCCCGCGAGGGCTACGACCTGGAACCGCCGGTCAGCGTCGAGGCATTGCGCGCCACCGTGCTGCAGGGCAACGCCCGGACATATGGTCAGGATGCCAACATCGCGGCCACGCTCGACGCGGATCGGATCGTCTCCCGCACACCCTGGCTGGACGAGATCGAAGCGGTCTGGGGCCCCGCCCCCGGCAAGAAGCAGTCCAACGGCCGCGAGGTCTTCATCCTCGGGGCGCACTTCGGCAAGGTCTTCGTCGGCGTACAACCCGCTTTCGGCTACGAAGGCGACCCGATGCGGCTGATGTTCGAGGGCGGTTTCGCCCCGACCCATGCCTTCAACGCCTTCTACCAGTACATCAAGCACGACCTCGCCGCGGACGCGGTGCTGCATTTCGGGATGCACGGCGCGCTGGAGTTCATGCCCGGAAAGCAGAACGGGCTCTGCGGTGCGGACTGGCCGGAACGGATGATGGGCAATCTTCCGAACATCTACCTCTACGCCGCGAACAATCCGTCCGAGGCGACGCTGGCGAAACGCCGCAGCAACGCGGTCACGGTCACCTACCTGACGCCACCGCTGCAACAGGCCGGGCTCTATCGCGGGTTGGCCGACCTCAAGGACAGCCTGCAACGCTGGCGCGCCCTGCCCTGCGACGACCCGGCGCGGGACGGCATGCGCCAACTCATCGCGGCACAGGCCGAGGCGGTGAACCTCGACGGCACGGACCCCGATACGCTCTGGCTCAAGCTGCTGGAAACGGAATCCGCGCTGATCCCGGACGGGCTGCACATCGTAGGGTCGACCCCCGATGCGACCGCCCGCGCCGAGCTTCTGGACCTCATGAGTTTCCGCGATGCCGACCATCGGGCGGAAACCGATGCGATCCTCGCGCAGGACCACGAACTGCCGGCCCTGATGCGCGCGCTCAACGGCCAGTTCATCCCGCCCGTCCCCGGCGGCGACGTGATCCGCGCCCCCGAGATCCTGCCGACGGGCCGCAACATCCATTCCTTCGATCCGTTCCGGATGCCCACCGCCTTTGCCATGACGGATGGCGCGCTGCAGGCGCAGGAGCTGATCGACACGCACAAGTCACTCCCCCGCACCGTCGCGCTGGTGCTCTGGGGCAGCGACAACATCAAGTCCAACGGCGTGCCGATGGCCCAGGCCCTCGCGCTGATGGGCGCCCGGCCGCGGTTCGACGCGCACGGTCGGCTGTGCGGGGCCGACCTGCTGCCGCTCGCCGAACTGGGGCGCGCGCGGGTGGATGTCATCGTGACCCTGTCGGGCATCTTCCGCGACCTGTTGCCGTTGCAAACCCGGCTGATGGCCGATGCCGCGCTGCAATGCGCCATGGCCGACGAACCGCTGGCGCTGAACCCGATCCGCGAACATGCCCTCGCCTACATGGAAAAGCACGGCTGCGACATCGAGACCGCGGCGCTGCGGGTCTTCTCGAATGCAGAGGGCGCCTACGGATCGAACGTGAACCAGCTGGTCGATGCCTCGGCCTTCGCGGACGGCGACGATCTGGCCGATGCCTACCAGGCACGCAAGAGCTTTGCCTACGGCATCGACGGCGCAGCGACCCGGCAGTCGGCCCTGCTTCAGGACACGCTGCAACAGGTGGACCTCGCCTACCAGAATCTCGAATCCGTCGAGCTGGGCGTCACGACCGTGGATCACTACTTCGACACGCTCGGCGGCATCGCCTCTGCCGTCAAACGGGCCAAGGGCAACGATCTCACCCCGATCTACATCGGCGACCAGACCCGTGGCAGCGCCACGGTGCGCACCCTGCAGGACCAGGTCGCGCTGGAAACCCGCGCCCGCAACCTGAACCCCCGCTATTTCGAAGGGCTGCTCAAGCACGGCCACGAGGGCGTGCGCCAGATCGAGGCGTCGATCACCAACACGCTGGGATGGTCCGCGACCACCGGCAAGGTCGAACCCTGGGTGTATCAGCAGCTTTCCGAAACCTTCGTTCTGGACGAAGCCATGCGCAAGCGCCTCGCGGATCTCAATCCGCAGGCGTCCATGCGCATGGCCAACCGCCTGCTCGAAGCCTCCGATCGCGACTACTGGAAACCGGACGACGCGACCCTTGCGGCGCTGCAATCGGCAGCGGACGCCATCGAAGATCAACTAGAGGGCATTGCAGCCGAATGACCTCAGGGAAGGACAACACATGAGCCCACTCGACAAAGGCATCCCGCATCTGCGCGGCCAGGACGGTGAAGGATCGGTGCAGGTGCATCAGGACGAAAGCGCCAGGATCGAAGGCGCCAAGGTCTTCAGCGTCTACGGCAAGGGCGGGATCGGCAAATCGACCACCTCGTCGAACCTGTCGGCGGCCTTTTCGATGCTGGGCAAGCGGGTCTTGCAGATCGGATGCGACCCCAAGCACGACAGCACCTTCACACTGACCGGCTCGCTGGTGCCGACGGTCATCGACATCCTCAAGGAGGTCGATTTCCACCCCGAGGAACTGCGCGCCGAGGACTTCGTCTTCGAAGGGTTCAACGGCGTGAAATGCGTTGAGGCAGGCGGCCCGCCCGCGGGCACCGGCTGCGGCGGCTACGTCGTGGGCCAGACGGTCAAACTGCTCAAGCAGCACCACCTGCTGGAAGACACCGACGTGGTGATCTTCGACGTGCTGGGTGACGTGGTCTGCGGCGGTTTCGCCGCGCCGTTGCAACACGCCGACCGGGCGCTGATCGTGACCGCCAACGACTTCGACAGCATCTATGCCATGAACCGCATCATCGCGGCCGTGCAGGCAAAATCGGCCAACTACAAGGTCCGCCTTGCCGGCTGTGTCGCGAACCGGTCGAAAGACACCGACGAGGTGGACCGCTATTGCGCCACCGTGGGGTTCAACCGCATCGCCCATATGCCCGACCTCGACGCCATCCGCCGCTCGCGGCTCAAGAAGAAGACCCTCTTCGAGATGGACCTCGATGACGAGATCGCGGCGGTACAGAAGGAATACATCCGCCTCGCGGAGACCCTGTGGAACGGCACGGAGCCGCTGGCGCCCGCGCCCCTCCCCGACCGGGAAATCTTCGAGCTTCTGGGATTCGATTGATGAGCGATGCCGCCGACATGAAGGGTAACGTCATCCTCGGGCCCCGGCCCGGCATCTCCGGTGACGACACGCCCGCCTACCTGCGGACACGCGACCGCGTCGAACATTATTTCGACCGCACCGCCACCCGCACGTGGGAGCGGCTGACCTCGGACGCGCCGGTCTCGGGCATCCGCGCCACCGTGCGCGAGGGGCGCGACCGGATGCGCGCGCTCATCCTGTCGCAACTGCCGTCCGACCTTGACGGTGCGCGGGTGCTGGACGCCGGGTGCGGCACCGGTGCGCTGGCCTTCGAACTGGCGGAAAGGGGCGCCCAGGTGGTGGGTGTCGACATCTCGCCGCAACTGGTGGCCATCGCAAGGCGGCGCCAGCCCCGGCACTTGGAACACCGGCTCGACTTTCACGCGGGCGACATGCTGGACCCTGCCCTCGGCAGCTTCGACCACGTGGTCGCGATGGACAGCCTGATCTACTACGCCGCCCCGGATATCGCGCGGATGCTGGCCAACCTGTCGCCGCGGCTGCGCGGCAGCATGATCCTGACGGTCGCGCCGCGTACCCCGTTGCTGATGCTGATGTGGCGGGCGGGCAAGCTGTTTCCCCGGTCCGACCGGTCCCCGAGCATGGTGCCCCACAGCCCCGCGCGCATCGCACACGCGCTGGCCGGCGGTCGGCTGCGCGACCTAGGGCGGATCACCTCGGGCTTCTATATCTCCAACGCGCTGGAGTATCGCCCATGATCCCCCGCCGCCTGATCAAGAACGCGGGCCTGCGGATGCTGCCCTTCTCCGACGCGGTATCCGAGCAACTGCCGCTGAACCAGCTCTTGCGGCTTTCGCTGTTCCAGATCAGCGTCGGGATGGCGTCGGTCATGCTGCTGGGCACGCTCAACCGCGTGATGATCGTCGAACTGGGCGTGATGGCCTGGATCGTGGCCGTGATGATCGCGATCCCGGTGCTCGTCGCGCCCTTCCGCGCACTGCTGGGCTTCCGCTCGGACACGCACAGATCCGCCATCGGGTGGAAACGCATCCCCTACCTCTGGTTCGGCTCGCTCTGGCAATTCGGCGGCCTCGCCATCATGCCGATGGGCCTTCTCGTGCTGTCGGGTGACCAGGTCGCGGGCCCGGAGTGGGCCGGCGAGGTGGGCGCGGCGCTGGCCTTCCTGCTCACCGGGCTGGGGATGCACATGACCCAGACCGCGGGTCTGGCACTGGCCGCCGACCGCGCGAGCGAGGAAACCCGGCCCCAGGTCGTCGCCCTGCTCTACGTGATGTTCCTCGTGGGGATGGGCCTGTCGGCCGTGCTGATCGGCACGCTGCTGCGGGATTTCAGTGCCCTCCGCCTCGTGCAGGTGGTTCAGGGCGCCGCCGTCGTCACCATCGTGCTCAACCTGATCGCGCTCTGGAAACAGGAAAAGGTCGCCCCCATGACCAAGGCGGAACGTGCCGCCCCGCGGCCGCTTTTCCGCGACGCATGGCGCGACCTGACCGAAGGGTCGGAGGCAGGTCGCCTGCTGGTGGTCGTCTTTCTGGGAACGCTGGCCTTCAACATGCAGGATGTCCTGCTCGAGCCCTATGGCGGCGAAATCCTCGGCCTGTCGGTGTCCGCCACGACGCTGCTGACCGCGATGTGGGCCGTGGGCGCGCTCTTGGGGTTCGGCCTCGCCGCGCGATGGCTCAAGGCGGGGATACAGCCGCACCGCATGGCGGCACGCGGGATCCTGTTCGGGCTGATGGCCTTCTGCGCGGTGATCTTCGCCGCCCCCACGGGCAGCACGCTGCTGTTCTTCTCCGGGGCCTTCGGCATCGGTCTGGGCGGCGGGCTCTTTGCCGTGTCGACGCTGACCGCCGCCATGGCGATCGAGACGCGCGGCATGGCGGGCAAGGGTCTGGCGCTCGGCGCATGGGGCGCGGCACAGGCCACCGCCGCCGGGCTTTCCATCTTCATCGGCGGCGCGCTGCGCGACGTGATCAACGCCGCCGCGGTCGATGGCCGGCTGGGCGAGGCGCTGCAATCGGCCAGCACCGGCTACTCGGTGGTCTACCACATCGAGATCGGCCTGCTGTTCGCCACGCTCGTCGCGCTTGGCCCGCTGGTACGGGTCCGCGCCCTTTCCGAACCCGTCTCCCGGCCCATGGGGCTGGCGGACTTCCCGACATGACGACGATTCAAATACACCACGGAGGACTACAACATGGTTGGCACTGACTTCTTCGGCAACTTCGATCTGGCAAGTGCCGCGATATGGCTCTTCTGGATCTTCTTCGCCGGTCTCATCTACTACCTGCAGACCGAGAACATGCGCGAAGGCTACCCGCTTGAAACGGACGATGGCGCGATCGCGCCGAACCAGGGACCGTTCCCGGTTCCCAAGGACAAGACCTTCATCCTGCGCGACGGTCGCGGCGAACTGACCGTGCCTTCGGGCCAGCATCCGGACCGGCAGGTTCTGGCACTGCAACGCACGTCCAAGGCGGCCGGGTCGCCCTACGTACCCACCGGCGACGCGATGATGGACGGCGTCGGTCCCGCCGCCTGGGCACCTCGGCGCGATGTTCCCGAACTGGACGCCCACGGTCATGCCAAGATCAAGCCGATGTCGGCGCTCGCCGATTTCACCGTCTCTGCCGGGCGCGACCCGCGCGGCAAGCCGGTCGTCACCGGCGACGGAGAGGTCGTGGGCCGCGTCACGGACATGTGGATCGACGTGCCCGAACAGCTGGTCCGTTACCTGACGATGGACCTCAACCCCGAAGGCACCGGCCAGACACGCCTGATCCCGATGAACTTTGCCAAGGTGGGATCGGACAGGGTCACCATCCGGTCGCTCTATGCCCACAACGTGGCCGATATCCCGACGATCGGCGGCGGTGACCAGATCACCCTGCTCGAAGAGGAAAAGGTCATGGCCTATTTCGGCGGCGGCACCATGTACGCCGATCCCCGCCGCCAGGAACCCAAGTTCTGATCTGACCACTCCCCGTGCCGGTCAGCCGCCGGCACGGGACCAAGACCCGAGGGATAGCACCATGCACCACGATGATTTCAAGTTCGAACCCGTCCACGGCCTTCCGGAAGCCTTGCCAGCCGACGAGCACATCCTGTGGCAGGGTCGGCCGGACAGCCTCCGCCTGGCCATCGAAGCCTGGAAACTGCGCTGGGTGCTGGGCTATTTCGCGGCGCTGGCGGCGATCCGGGTGATCCTCTCCACCGGCTTTGCCCCCCTGCCCCAGGCGCTGTTGACCGGCATCCCGTTCATCGTCGCCGGCACGCTGGCGGCACTTGTCATCCTCGGGATGGCGACCGTGCAGGCGCGCAGCACCGTCTACACGTTGACCAACAAGCGCGTGGCGATGCGGATCGGCGCGGCCCTGACCATGACGCTGAACCTGCCCTACGTCTGCATCGGAAACGCCGCCGCCCTCGTTCGCCGCAACGGCACCGGCACCATCAGCTTCGAGCTGATCGGCGACACGCGGCTCAGCTACATCATGACGTGGCCGCACGTCCGCCCGTGGCAGATCCGCCGCGCCCAGCCGGCGCTGCGTGCCATCCCCGACGCGGCCAAGGTCGCCGCCATCTTCGCCGAGGCGGCGGAAACCCGCGTCTCGCAACCGAAAGTCGCGAAACTTGCGCCAGATCAAGGCGCGACCGCGCCGATTGCGGCGGAATAGTCCCATGGCCCATCAGACATCCTCACTCGCCAACCAGATGAAGGCCCGCGACCGCGAAATGGTCCCGCGCACGCTGGTGATCGCCATGTTCTCTCTCATGGCGGCCGCACTGGCGCTGGTCGCCTTCGACCAGCTGACCGGGCAGCCCCTGCGCGGCGTGGTGCCGCACAGCCCCATCGCGGCTGAACGCAGCATCACGCTGGAAGGCACGCGCAGCGACGGTGTCGCCGTGCTCGACGACGCCGGCCGGCAGATCGCGTTCTCGGCCGAGGAAAAGTCCGGTTTCATCGATGTGATCTGGGTCTCCGTCACGCGGGAGCGCAAGGTGCAGGGCGTCACCGGCAACCCGCCTCTGACCCTCGCCCGGCGCGAGAACGGTCACACCGCCATCATCGACCCCGCAACCGGCTGGTCCATCGACCTGATCGGATACGGGGCAGACAACGTCGCAGCTTTCGCCAGGCTGATCGACTGAACCAAGGAAAGGGACAAGGAAATGGGATTTCTGACAAGATCAAGGGAACAAGCCCCCTGCAGGGTGACGATTTCGCATCGCTTCGAGGAACTGTCGGCACACGTCAAGTTCCTAAACGGCGCGGTGGTCAACCCCGGTGATACCGTCTTGGTCCACGGGGCCGAGATCATGGCCCCCTACGGTGAAATCGTCGAGGAGGACCGGACCGCGACCATCACGCGCGCCAGCGGCATCGAACGGTTCTGGACCCGCTGGACCGGCGATTTCGAATTCATGGAACTGTGCGAATTCTCCTTCTCCGAAGAGGTGCTGTCATGAACGCCCACGCCAAGACACCCACCACCCACTCCGCTTATGCTGCCACCGCGGAAGAAGCCATCGCGGCGCAGGACGCGCTCGACGGACCGATGACATCGGAGCGCGCGACAGAGGTGGCGATGCAGAACACCCTGCTCACCCCGCGCTTCTACACCACCGACTTCGACGAGATGGACGCGATCGACGTGACCCCGGTCCGCGGGGAATGGGACAAGCTGATCGCGCAGATGAAATCCGACCCCAACAAGGGCCATTTCAAGAAGAACGAGGACTGGGACACCGTGGACTGGGACGGGATGGAGCCCCGCCTGAAAGCCGAGTTCACCGACTTCCTGATCTCGTCCTGCACCGCCGAATTCTCGGGCTGCGTGCTTTACAAGGAGATGAAGCGCCGCGGCACCAACGAGGACATCACGACGCTGTTCCAGCTCATGGCACGGGACGAGGCGCGGCACGCGGGCTTCATCAACGACGCCCTGCGCGAGGCCGGTATCCGGGTGAACCTCGGCTTCCTGACGCAGGCCAAGAAGTACACCTATTTCCGGCCCAAGTTCATCTATTACGCGACCTACCTCAGCGAGAAGATCGGATACGCCCGCTACATCACGATCTACCGCCACCTCGAGGCACATCCCGAGCACCGCTTTCACCCGATCTTCAAGTGGTTCCGCGAGTGGTGCAACGACGAGTTCTCCCACGGCGAGGCCTTTGCCCTGCTGATGAAGACCGACCCCAAGCTGACGCAAAGCTTTGCCAACAAGCTCTGGATCAAGTTCTTCCTGACAGCGGTCTATTCCACCATGTGGGTCCGCGACCATCAGCGCCCCGTGTTCCACGACGCGCTTGGCGTGGATGTCACATGGTACGGGCAGGAAGTGTTCCGCAAGACCTCCGAGATTTCCCGGCAGGTCTTCCCCATCACGCTCGACATCGACCATCCGCGCTGGCGGCCTAACCTCGACCGGATGGAGGCTGCCTCGCGCCAGATCTCCCGCGCCAAGCAACGCGGAGGTATCGCGGGGATGCTGTCGCGGATCGGCGGCATGGCCAAGGCCAGCTTCGCCTTTGCCGCGATCTTCACCATTCCCGCCCAGAAGAACGCGGTGCCCGACAGCCCGCGTCTGCAACCGGCCTACTGAGGAACCGCCATGTCGCCCTGGCTCGCCGCCTTCATCGCAGTATTCTCCTGGTGGTTCTTCACCGGGATCATCCTGCTGGTGGTGCGGCGCGCCGACGGGGGCGACGCGGTGGCGCACGGGCGCAATGTCTTTCTGGCCGTGCCCCTTCTGGCGCTTGGGGCGGCGGCGATCGTCGTGTCCGCGCAGGAGCTGACGGTGGCCAATGTCCACATCGCCTTTCTCGGCACCCTGATGGTCTGGGGCTGGATCGAACTGGCTTTTCTTGCCGGGGTCATCACCGGGCCCGAACGCCGCCCCTGTCCACCGGGGCTGCGGGGCGGCGACCGCTTCCGCCGCGCGTGGCGCACGGTCAGCTACCACGAATTGCTGCTTCTGTTCGCCCTGCTGGCGATCCTGACGATCACCCGCGGCGCCGACAACACGGTCGCCTTCTGGACCTACCTGATCCTTTTCGTCGCGCGCATCTCGGCCAAGCTGAACCTGTACTTCGGGGTGCCGCGCATCAACACCGAATTCGTGCCGCGACCGCTGGCACACCTGAAATCCTATTTCCGGCAGGGGCCGATCACGATGGCCTTCCCCATCGGGGTCACCTTCCTGTCGATCACCGCCGCGTGCTTTGCCGAACGGATCGTCTCGGCGCCAAGCCCGGAGGCCCTGGTGGGGTTTACCCTGCTGACCGCGCTGGCCGCACTGGCCACGCTCGAACACTGGCTGATGGTGGTTCCGCTGCCCGACGCCAAGCTCTGGCGCTGGATGCTGCCGGACTCCCCAGCCTATCAAGCCAAGGACAAGACCCATGAACTTTGACGCCCTCTTTCAAACCCAGATCGACAAGCTGAAGCAGGAGGGCAATTACCGCTACTTCGCGGAACTCGAACGCAAGTGCGGCAAGTTCCCCCGCGCGGCCAACCACGTCGACGGTGAAAAGCGCGACGTGACGGTCTGGTGTTCCAACGACTATCTGGGCATGGGGCAGAACCCGCTGGTGATCGACGCCATGTGCGAGGCCGTGCGCCGCACCGGAACCGGCGCGGGCGGCACCCGCAACATTTCCGGCACCAACCACGATCATCTCCTGCTCGAGGCCGAACTGGCCGACCTGCACGGCAAGGACGCGGCACTGCTCTTTACTTCCGGCTACGTGTCGAACTGGGCCGCGCTCTCGTGCCTCGGCAGCCGGCTGGAAAACTGCGTCATCCTCAGCGATGCGGGCAACCACGCCAGCATGATCGAAGGCATCCGCCATTCCCGCGCACAGAAGGTGATCTGGAAACACAACGACTGGCGCGACCTCGAGGCCAAGCTGGCCGCCCTGCCCGCCAACGTGCCAAAGATCGTCGCCTTCGAATCCGTCTATTCGATGGACGGCGACATCTGCCCGATGCGCGAGATCGTGGAGGTGGCCGAGAAATACGGCGCCATGACCTATCTCGACGAGGTGCACGCCGTCGGCATGTACGGCCCGCGCGGGGGCGGCGTGTCCGAACGTGAAGGCCTCGCGGACCGCATCACGCTCATCGAAGGTACGCTGGGCAAGGCGTTCGGCGTCGTCGGCGGCTATATCACCGGTTCCGCCGCGCTGTGCGATTTCATCCGCAGCTTCGCCAGCGGTTTCATCTTCACGACCGCCCTGCCCCCCGCCGTCGCCGCGGCGGCGCGCGCCTCCATCCGGCACCTGAAATCCAGCAGCCTCGAACGCGACCTGCAGCAAAAGCAGGTCGCCAAACTGCGCGAGATGCTGGACCGTGCGGGCATCCCGCATATGCACAACACCAGTCATATCGTTCCGGTGATGATCAAGGATCCGGTCAAGACCCGGATGCTGGCCGACTACCTGATGCAGGAATGGGACATCTACGTGCAGCCGATCAACTATCCCACCGTGCCGAAGGGGACGGAGCGGCTGCGCTTTACCCCGTCGCCGCTGCACACGGACGCGGACCTTGCCCACCTGGTGGAGGCGCTGTCACACCTCTGGCGGCAATGCGCGATCAGCCACGCGGTCGCCTGACCGTCTCCGCCCGTCAGTACGGCCAAGATCGACGCCGGGCGGGGTGCCATGCGCACAGTGCATCATCCTGAAAGGTCCACCGCGCCGCGGTGGATCGGCCCGTCTTTCGATCCAACTGAACCGCCGGCCTTACGTGCGCCAGTCGAAGAAGCCCTCGCCCGCGCGTTCCAGCAGCTTGCGCGCCATCTCGTGGCCCGCTTCGGCGCCGTCCTCCACCGGGCAGCTGGTCGCGTCGTCCAAGGCCTCGGATCCGTCCGGGCGCAGGACCTCTCCGCGCAGGTGCAGCGTGCCGCCCTCCAGAACCGCAAGGCCCGCGATGGGGGTCTCGCAGGAACCGTCAAGCTCCAGCAGGAACGCCCGTTCCGCCGCAAGGCGCTGGCTCGTGGTGTGATCGTGGATCGCCTCGAGCATTTCGGCCACGCGGCTGTCGTCCACGCGCCGCTCGATTCCGATGGCCCCCTGCGCGACAGCGGGCAGCATCGTCTCCACCTCGATCGGGCTTGCGGGCACCTCTTCCATCATGCCCAGACGGTTCAGCCCCGCCATCGCGAGGAACGTGGCCGCAGCCACCCCCTGATCGAGCTTCATGAGCCGCGTCTGCAGATTCCCGCGGAATTCCACGACCTCGAGGTCGGGCCGCCGCAGCTTGAGCTGGGCGCGCCGCCGCAGGCTCGACGTGCCCACGACCGTCCCCTGCGGCAGGTCGGCAAGCGCCCGCGAGGTCGGCGAGATGAAGGCGTCGCGCACATCCTCGCGCGGCAGGTAGGTGTCGAGGATCAGCCCCTCCGGCTGGATCGTCGGCATGTCCTTCATCGAATGCACGGCGATGTCGATCCCTCCGCCCAGCAGTTCGGCCTCGATCTCGCGGGTGAACAGGCCCTTGCCGCCGATCTCCTTGAGGGGGCGGTCGATGATCCGGTCGCCGGTGGTCTTGATCACCACGATGGTGAATGCCTCGAGCGGCAGTTCGAACGCCTGCGCCAGCCGCTCGCGGGTCTCTTCGGCCTGCGCCAGCGCAAGGGGCGAGCCACGTGTGCCGATGTTGAGCGGGTTCTGCGGGGTGGGCAAATTCTTGATCATGCTCTCTCGTACCTCTGTAAACCCAGGCTGACAACTCTTGTATCTGTGCCATCGAAAAAGCATGATGGCGCGAACACTTCCAGCTAAGAGTACCCCCATGAGCAAGTCAAAGACCATCCTGCGCGCGCTGGCGGGCGAAACCCTTCCGGTGCCGCCGATCTGGATGATGCGGCAGGCGGGGCGCTACCTGCCGGAATACAAGGCGACCCGCGCGCAGGCGGGCGATTTCCTGTCACTGTGCTACAATCCCGATCTCGCGGCCGAAGTCACCTTTCAGCCGATCCGGCGCTACGGTTTCGACGCGGCGATCCTCTTTGCCGACATCCTTCTGGTGCCGCAGGCACTGGGGGCCGACCTGTGGTTCGTCACGGGCGAAGGGCCGCGCCTGTCCACCGTCACCACCCGCGCCGAAGTGGACGCGCTCAAGCCGGCCGAAGCCATCCATGACAGGCTGAATCCGATCTACGAGACGGTCAAGATCCTGTCCAGGGGTCTGCCGGAGGAGACCACGCTGATCGGTTTCGCCGGCGCCCCGTGGACCGTCGCGACCTACATGATCGCCGGGCGCGGCACGCCCGATCAGGCTCCCGCACATGCCCTGAAATCCGAGGACCGGCCCGTGTTCGAGGCTCTGATCGAAAAGATCACGGACGCGACCGTCCTTTACCTGTCGGAGCAGATCAAGGCCGGCGCCGAGGTGGTCAAGATTTTCGACAGCTGGGCCGGATCCTTGGAGGGCGATGATTTCGACGCATACTCGCTGAAGCCGATGCAGCGGATCACCGCCGCGCTGCACGATATGCATCCGGGCGTGCCCGTCATCGCCTTTCCGCGCGGGGCCGACACCCGGTACGAGGGGGCGCATGCCGCCATCGGGGCGGAATGCATTGCCATCGATGACGGCGTTTCCGCGGAATGGGCCGCGACGAACGTCCAGCCGGACGGCTGCGTGCAGGGCAACCTGAAATCGTCGCACATGGTCACCGGCGGCGACGCGCTGGTTTCCGAGACCCGGCGCATCGCCAAGGCCCTGTCCGGCGGTCCGCATATCTTCAACCTCGGGCACGGCATCACGCCCGATGCCGACCCTGAAAACGTGCAGCTGATGATCGACACGGTGAGAGAGGGGCAGCGTTAGGCCCCGATCCAGCGGCCCCAGCGTCAAACGCCGTCGATCAGGATGTCCAAAGCCCGTTTGATGGCATCGCGATGGTCCGCCAGTGATCCGATCCGGTTCCGCAGTTCCGATCCCGGAACCGCGGCCAGCTCCTGCACCCGCACGATCCATGTCGTTCCGTCCAGTTCCACCGTCGGGGTCAGCCCCGGAAAGGCGGCGTAGCGCCCTGCATCCCGCAAGGGGGCCACGACCCGCGACGCTTCGATCCCAATCAGGTCGGTCTGAAGGTCCACGACGATCTGCCCGCCTTCAAGACGGTAAAGGTCGAACTGCGCCATGGCTTGCCGCCTCAGAAACTGCGGAACCTGGCCAGCGGCAGACCGTCCCGCGCGATCTCGTCCGCGTAGGCGTCGATCGCCCCTCGGTTCTCTTCCCGCCACTGGCGGTTGCGCTCGACCTTCGACGCCTCCGCGATGGCCGCTTCGGCGAGGCGCGACATGTTAAGCCCAAGCGACCGGGCCGTCCGTGCGACCTCGGCATCGAGGGTCAGGTTGACCTTCACGCGGCCCATATGCGCCTCCCGTGCGATGCGTATCAGTCAGGAGTATAGGCAAGGCGACCCTTTCAGGCAATACAAGCGAAGTAGTCGCCTCCCGCTAGATCACCTCGGGCAACCCCTCCAGCAGCTTGTCCAGCGTAGCCGGGTAATCCCGCACCCGCACGCCCGTCGCGTTGTAGATCGCATTCAGCACAGCCCCCGCGCCGCCGCAGAATCCCAGCTCGCCAATCCCCTTGGTCTGGATCGGACAGGCCCAGTCGTCCCTTTCGTCAAGCAGGATCACGTCCAGTTGCGGCACATCCAGGTTCACCGGAACGTGGTATTCGGCCAGATTGTGGTTCACGATCCGTCCGTCGCGCGGGTCGTGCATCAGTTCTTCGGTGAGGGCCATCCCGATACCCCATGTCATGCCGCCATAGCATTGGGACGTCGCCGTCTTTTCGTTCAGGATGCGGCCCGCGCCGAAAACGCCGGTCATGCGCCGCACACGGGTTTCGCCGGTGACGGCATTGACCGCCACTTCGCAGAAATAGGCCCCGTAAGACGCCTGCGCGACGGCCGAGGCGGTATCGCCCGGCTCTACCGTTCCCTCGGCGGACATGGCGCCGTCTGCCAGAATTTCCTTGAGCGTGCGGCGCACGTTCCCCGCGGTCGCCGTGCCGTCCTGCAGCGCGAGATCCTCTTCCCGGACGTCGAGCCTGCGGCTCATCTCGGACCTGAGCGCCTCGCAGGCGAGAAACACCGCCGAGCCTGACGAGGACGCGCCCCATGATCCGCCCGACCCTGCCCCCTTGGGCAGCGAGGAATCTCCCAGACGGGTCGTCACCTGCTTCATCGGCAGGCCCAGCATCTCGCCCGCGACCTGCGCGAGGACGGTATAGGTGCCGGTGCCGATATCGGTCATGTCGGTCTCGACCACCGCCAGCACGTCACCCCCCTCATCGAGGTCGAGTGTGACACGCGCCGATGCCTTGCCGATCATGTTGACCCGGCTCGCGCCGGCCATGCCATGCCCGATCAGCCATTCGCCCTCGCGCTGGCCGCCGGGCGTCCTGTTGCGCTTGTCCCACCCGAACTGTTTCGCGCCGACCTTCATTGCCTCGGCGTAGGTGTGCGAAGAGAACGGAATGTCCTCCTCGGGGTGGCGGTCCGGCAGGTTGCGCATCCGCAGCTCGACCGGATCCATGTCCAGCTTCTCGGCCAGTTCATCCATCGCGTTTTCCAGCGTGGGCATGCCGACCGCTTCGCCCGGCGCACGTACCGATCCGGCGCACGTCCGGTTGAGCCGGGCAATGTCGATCGACAGTTTGCGGTGTTCCCCGGCATAGAGAAAGTGGGTCGACTGCGTGACCGGCTCGGCGAACTCCTCGCCCTCGAGGTTCGACACTAGCGCTTCGTGCCCGATGCCGGTGAGTGTGCCATCGGCCTTCGCCGCAAGCCGCAGGCGCTGGCGGGTCTCGGACCGGCGCATCGTCGCTTCGAACACCTGCGGTCTGGTCAGCGCGACGACGACGGGCCGTCCGATCTCTTTTGCCGCGATCGCCGCGGCGACCGTTTCGGGCGAGACCCCAAGCTTGGACCCGAAGCCGCCCCCGACATAGGCGGCGTGGATGCGGACCTTGCCGGGATCGATCCCGAGTGAATCCGCCACTTCATCCACGTTGTAGTTCAGCATCTGGTAGCTGGCATAGAGCGTCAGCGCATCGCCATCCCACGTCGCCGCGGCGCAATGCGGTTCCATCGCGGCACTGTTGTGGCCGGGGGTCCGGTATACCGCGTCCACGCTGACCTCCGCCTCTTTCATGGCCGTGTCGAGGTCGCCTTGCGTGAAATCCTCGTTCCCGTCGGTCTCTGCCGCCTCGGCGTCCAGCGCCGGCTCTTTCGCGTCCCAGCTCAGCTTGAGCGACTGCGCCCCGTGGCGGGCCGCTTCGAAGCTGTCCGCCACCACCAGCGCCACCGGCTGACCGGCATAGAAGACCTCGGTCGGCCCCTGCGCGGGGGCCTCGCCCGCCGTGCCCTGCGCCGGGTTCCGAAGCAGCCTTTCGTCGGTGATCACGTCGAGCACGCCCGCCATTTCAAGAACCGCGTCCCGGCCGAAAGAGGTGATCGTCCCTCGAGCGAATGGCGCGCGTACCAGAACGCCATAGGCCGTTCCGGGCAGGTTCCACTCATGCGCATAGCGGGCCAGTCCACTGACCTTCAACGGGCCTTCCTGCCGGTCGAGCGGACGGCCGACAAGGCCCTGCCGCGTGTCATCCAGCCGGTGCGTCGTCGCCGCCTCGTCCATCTTCAGATGCTTGTTCATGCCGTGTCTCCCAAGCCGCAAATGTCCTTCAGGACCGCGATCAGCGTCCGGCGCATCAAGGGCACCTTGAAATCATTGCCGCCGTACGTTTGCGCTTCCGCCAGCAGGCTGTCGGCCGCCTTGGAGAACAGATCCTCCGACGGCGCCTGACCCCTGAGCAGGTCCTCGACCGCCGTGTCGCGCCATGGCATGTGCGCCACGCCGCCGAACGCCAGCGCGATGTCGTCGATCTTGCCGTTCTTCAACCGGCCCACCGCCGCGACGGACACGAGAGCGAACGCATAGGATGCGCGGTCCCGCACCTTGCGATAGACGTGCCGCGCATCGGCCATGGGTGCGGGCAGGATCACCGCGGTGATCACGTCACCCGGTTCGAGCGTATTGTCCCGCTCCGGCGTATCGCCGGGCAGCCGATAGAAAGTTTCCAGACCGATGGTCCGATAACCGCCGTCCTGACCGAGGATCTCCACTTCCGCTCCGAGGGCCCGAAGCGCCACGGCCATGTCGCTGGGATGTGTGGCGATACATGCGTCGCTGGCGCCAAGGATGGCGTGTATCCTGTTGAAACCCTCTTTCGCGGAACATCCCGAACCGGGCTCGCGCTTGTTGCAGGGTGTCGACGTGTCATAGAAATAATAGCAGCGCGTGCGCTGGCAGAGGTTGCCGCCAGTGGTCGCCTTGTTGCGCAACTGCCCCGAGGCCCCGGCAAGCAGGGCCCGCGACAGCACCGCGTGATTGCGCCGGACCTCGGGATGCGCGGCAAGATCGCTGTTCGTCACCAATGCCCCGATGCGCAGGCCCCCCTGCTCGGTCGTCGTGACCTGATGCAGATCCAGACGGTTGATGTCGACCAGCTTGTCGGGGCTCATGACCTCCAGCTTCATCAGGTCGAGCAGGTTGGTGCCGCCCGCGATGATCGTGGCCCCCTGCCCTGCGGCCCGCGCCGCATCGGCGGGATCGGTCGCGCGGCTGTAGTCGAAAGGTCTCATGTCTTCTGCTCCGCGATTTCGGCGATGGCCGCGACGATATTGGGGTAGGCGGCGCAGCGGCAGATGTTGCCGCTCATCCGCTCGGCGATCTCCTCGACCGACAAGCCGACCTCCGCTTCAAGGTTTTCCGTGACGTTGCTGGGCCACCCCGCCCTGAGTTCCTCCAGCATCGCCGTGGCCGAACAGATCTGGCCGGGCGTGCAGTATCCGCACTGGTATCCGTCGTGCCGCACGAAGGCGTCCTGCATCGGCGAAAGCGCGTCCGGCGTGCCCAGGCCCTCGATCGTCGTGATCTCGTCCCCGTCGTGCATGCAGGCTAGCGTGAGACAACTGTTGATCCGCCGTCCGTTGACCAGAACGGTGCAGGCACCGCATTGCCCATGGTCGCAGCCCTTTTTCGATCCGGTCAGCCCAAGATGGTTGCGCAACGCGTCCAGCAGGGTGGTTCGGCTGTCGGCCTCCAGCTCGTGGGAAGCTCCGTTGATGTTCAGCTGTGTGTGCATGGGCGTGCTCCTGCCTGGTGCGGTCATGCCTGCGCGGTTCGGCAAGCGGGATGACGCGCGGCGCGCATCAGTCGCTCAACACGGCAGGCCACCGGATGTTCCTGAAAATGACCGCACGGCACCCGCGACTGCCCCTTCCGGGCGTCGCGACCGCGCGCGCCGACCGCCGGTCGGCCACCGGATGCGGTAATGGGGTTGACCCGCGCCGCGCCGGGCGGGAAACCTGACACAACCCGTCCGGCGGGACCGACAGATCAGGAAGACACCCATGAGAAACCCGCTTTTCGACACTCTTTTCGGCATCCACGCGGGAAAGGATACGCCGTTCCTGCACCTCGCCAACGGCACGGTGATCTCCCACCGCGCCTTCCTCGAACAGGCCGCACGGATGGCCCACGCCACCGCCGAAGCCGGACTGAAACCGGGTGACCGGGTTGCGGTGCAGGTGGAAAAATCGCCCGAGGCACTGGCCCTCTATGCCGCCTGCGCCCAGGCGGGGCTGGTGTTTCTCCCGCTGAACACGGGCTATACCGCGCAGGAGCTCGACTATTTCGTCGAGAACAGCGGCGCGGCACTGGTGATCTGCGACAGCGCCAAGAAGGACACGCTCGCGCCCATCGCCGGCAGGCTCGGCGCGCAGGTGGAAACGCTCGACAGGGACGGGACCGGCACGCTGATGGACCGCGCCCGCGACATGCCCGCCGACTTCCCGACGGCAGAGCGGCAGGCGGAGGATCTGGCCGCACTGCTTTATACATCGGGCACCACCGGGCGGTCCAAGGGCGCGATGCTGACCCAGCACAACCTGCTGTCCAATGCCGACACGCTGGCGCGCTACTGGCATTTCAGCGCCACGGACGTGTTGTTGCACGCGCTGCCGATCTTCCATACCCATGGCCTGTTCGTGGCGACGAACATCATCCTCGCCACGGGCGGCAGCATGATCTTCCTGCCCAAGTTCGATCTCGACCAGATCATCGAACATCTGCCGCGGGCGACGACGATGATGGGCGTGCCCACCTTCTACACCCGGCTGCTTTCAGACAGCCGCTTCACCCGTGACCTTGCCAAGGGCATGCGGCTGTTCATCTCCGGCTCTGCACCGCTGCTCTCCGAAACCCATGTGCAGTTCGAGGACCGCACCGGCCACAAGATCCTCGAACGCTACGGCATGACCGAAACGAACATGAACACCTCGAACCCCTACGACGGCGAGCGCCGCGCCGGCACGGTCGGTTTCCCCCTGCCGGGGGTCGAGCTCAAGATCACCGACCCCGAAAGCGGGCAGACCCTGCCTGCGGGCGAGATCGGACAGATCGAGGTTCGGGGCGAGAATGTCTTCAAGGGATACTGGCAGATGCCCGAAAAGACCGCGGCCGAACTGCGCGACGACGGCTTCTTCATCACCGGCGATCTGGGCAGGCAGGACGCGGATGGCTACGTCCACATCATCGGACGGAACAAGGATCTCATCATCTCGGGGGGATACAACATCTATCCCAAGGAGATCGAGGAACTGCTCGACGCGCAGGACGGCGTGCTGGAAAGCGCGGTGATCGGCGTGCCGCATCCCGATTTCGGGGAAACCGTGCTGGGCGTCATCGTACCGTCCGGCGACACGCCCCCGGACGAGGCGGCGATCATGGCCGCCGTGACGCAGTCGCTCGCCCGGTTCAAGCATCCCCGGAGGCTGGTGATGCTCGACGAGCTGCCCCGCAACACCATGGGCAAGGTGCAGAAGAACATGCTGCGCGAACGCTATGCGGACATGTTCACCGCACCCGCGTCCGGCACACCCTGAACAAGAGGACATGACTTGCAGAACATCGGATTGATCGGCGTTGGCCTGATGGGCCACGGCATCGGCAGGAACATCGCAGCCAAGGGCCGCGCGCTGCACTTCCTCCACCACGCGGGCAACCAGCCGACCGGGGATCTGGTGGCGCTGGGGGCCACGGGCCACGACAGCGCGGCATCGATCGCCGAGCTTTGCGATACCGTGATCCTCTGCGTCACCGGCAGCCCGCAGGTCGAGGATGTCCTGCTCGGCTCCGGCGCGCTGCTTGAGGCGCTCCGCCCCGGCAGCATCGTCATCGACTGCTCAACCGCCACACCGGCCTCCACCCGCGCGCTGGCCGAACGGCTGCGGTCCGCCGGTTGCTCGCTGGTCGATGCGGCCATGACCCGCACCCCGAAGGAAGCCGAGGCAGGCAGGCTCAACCTGCTGGTGGGCGGCGACACGGCCGCCGTGACGGCGGTGACTCCGATCCTCGAAACCTTTGCCGAGAACATCTTTCTCGCCGGCGGATCGGGCAGCGGTCACCAGCTCAAGCTCATTCACAACATCATCTCGCTCGGCACCGTGACGCTCATCGCCGAAGCCGCGGCCTGCGCCCTCGCTGACGGGATGGACCCCGAGGCCATGGTGGACTGCCTGCGCAAGGGCGGCGCCGGAGGCGTCGCGCTTGAGCGGGTGGCCCCCTTCATCCTCGAGGGGGACTCGTCCGCGCTCCGTTTCAGCATCGCCAACGCCCACAAGGACGCGCGCTATTACACCGACATGGCAAGCGATCTGGGCGCGTCCCGACTGGTGGCCGAGGCGGTGCAGCGCACGCTGGCCGACCTTGTCGAGGGCGGCGCGGGCGATGCCCATGTCCCCGAAGCGATCCGGCTGCTTCAGACCCGCCGAAGCTGACCTCTCAGGCCTGCCGGTCGTCCCGGTCCAGCAGGCTCAGGAAAGACTTCAGCACCGGCTTCGATTGGTCGTCGCGCCAGACCATGCAAAGCTCGATCAGCGGCGCGGTCCCTTTCAACGACAGGTACCGCACGCCCGACCGTTCCATGCCGAGCATGGAACGGGGCACAAGGGACATCCCCATACCTGCCGCCACCAGTCCCAGGATCGTCGGTATCTGGATGGCTTCCTGGTGTATCCGCATGGACCGGCCCTGCCCGGCATAGCACGCCGCGACGGCATCGTGGTAGGAGGGGGCGAAGTGGCGTGGAAACAGGATCAGCGGCGCATCGGCAAGGGCCGCGAAATCGACATCTTCATGCCGCGCGACAGGCCATGCCGCCGGCACCGCCGCCACCAGCGGCTCCTGCAAGAGCGGCCTGTGCGCCAACCCGCCGCCGAAATGTCCGGTCGGCCCGATCACGATACCGGCGTCGATCTCGCCCTTGCGCAGGCCCTCGAGCTGCACGTCGCTGGTCGCCTCGCGCAGCTCGACCCGCACGTCGGGCAAGGCGCGACGATAGCGGCACACCAGATCCGGCAGCAGGGTGAAGGACGCGATGCTGACGAAGGACAGGCGCAGCACCCCCGTCTCGCCCCGCGCCGCGCGGCGGGCGATCTGCGGCATCGCCTCCGCCTCTGCCAGCAGCCGCCGCGCGTACTCCAGCCAGATGGCACCCGCCGGTGTCAACGCGACCCGCTTGGCGCTCCGGTCGAACAGCGCGACGCCGATGCTCCGTTCCAGCTTGCGGATCGACATGCTCAACGGCGGCTGTGTCATGTTCAGCCGGGCCGCGGCACGGGCAAAGTGCAGCTCTTCCGCAACGATGACGAAATGCCTGATCTGGCGCAGGTTCATGCCGAAGTCCGATATGCGTTCCGTATCAATGCAGACTGAACAATATATTTCCCATTGTCACGGGCCGCCCCTACCCTGCCCGCAGGAAGGGAACAGGCATGACAAACACCGCCACGGAACAACCTGAACGGACAACTTCGGGAATCGCCTTGATGTGCGCCGGTGTCGCCAGCCTCAGCGCGAACGACGCGCTGGCGAAATTGCTGGTCGAAGACCACGCGCCCCTGCAGATCCTGTTCATGCGCAACGTGATCGCCCTGCCTTTCGCGCTGGCACTGGTCCTCGCGATCGGCGGCACCGGCGCGTTGCGCTCGCACCGGCCCGCGGCGCACCTTGTACGTGGGGTTCTGTGGATCGCCGCCACGATCCTCTTCTTCACCAGCTTCCGATACCTCGAACTGGCCGAGGCGACGGCGCTGATCTTCGTTGCCCCGCTGTTCATCACCGCCCTGTCCGCGCTGTTTCTGGGCGAGGTCGTGGGCAGGCGGCGCTGGCTGGCGGTCATCGCCGGTTTCGTCGGCGTGCTGATCGTGATCCGTCCCGGCACCGCGGCGTTTCAGCCGGTATCGCTGCTGCCGGTGCTGACCGCGCTGATCTACGCCCTGCTGATGCTCAGCGCACGCTGGGTCGACAGCCGCGAAAGCGTCTGGACCATGCTGCTTTACCTCACGGGCACCAGCGCCGTGCTGAGCGCGCTGATCGTGCCGTTCTTCTGGACCCCGGTCCGCCCCGAGAACCTGTGGCTCTTCGTCGCCATCGCGCTGTTCGGCACCGCGGGCATGACGATGATGACACAGGCGTTCCGCCTCGCCCCGGCCGGGATCGTCGCACCGCTGGATTACACCGGCATCGTCTGGGCCACCGCCTTTGGCTGGCTGATCTGGCGCGAGGTGCCGGATGCGCCCGCCTTCATCGGCGCGGGCGTCATCATCTGCAGCGGGCTGTTCATCATCTGGCGCGAACACCGCCCCGCCAAACCGCCCGGCCCCTGAGCCGGCGCAGGCCTACCCGCCCTGCTGGCCCAGTTCCTCGACCATGCGGTCGCGCATGACGAACTTCTGCGGCTTGCCGGTGATCGTCATCGGCAATTCCTCGACGATCCGCACGTGACGGGGCACCTTGAAATGGGCGATATTGCCCTGGCAATGGGCCACAACCGCCTCGGGCGTCAGCGCGCTGTTCCGCCTCGGGATCACCCATGCGCAGACCTCCTCGCCCAGCCTGTCGTCGGGGATGCCAAAGACCTGCACGTCGCTGATGTCCGGATGGCCGTACAGGAACTCCTCGATCTCGCGCGGATAGATGTTTTCACCCCCGCGGATGATCATGTCCTTCACCCGCCCGGTAATCGAACAGAAACCTTCCTCGTCCAGCACCGCCAGATCGCCCGTGTGCATCCAGCCGTCGCGGATCGCCTCGGCGGTGCGCGCGTCGTCGTCCCAATACCCCTTCATCACGGAATAACCGCGCGTGCACAGTTCGCCCTGAACCCCCGCCGGTACGATCTGGCCGTCCTCGTCGACGATCTTGACCTCGAGATGCGGATGGACCCGGCCCACCGTCTCGCACCGCTGGCGCAGGGTGTCGTCCACGAAGCTCTGAAAGGAGACCGGCGAGGTTTCGGTCATGCCGTAGCAGATCGTGACCTCCTTCATGTTCATCCGGTCGTTCACCCGCTTCATCACGTCCACCGGACAGGGGGCACCCGCCATGATGCCGGTGCGCAGCGACGACAGGTCGCGCGGCACCTCGTCCAGCTTCTGGAGCATCGCGACGAACATGGTCGGCACGCCGTAGAGCGCGGTGCAGCTTTCGGCGGCCAGCGCATCGAGCGTCTGGTCGGGGTCGAAGGCTTCGCCCGGAAACACCATCGCGGCGCCCTTGCTGACCGCGCCCAAAACGCCCATCACCATGCCAAAGCAGTGATACAGCGGCACCGGGATCGCCAGCCGGTCGTTCTCGGTCAACCGGATGCGGTCGGTCACGAAACGCCCGTTGTTGAGAATGTTGTAATGCGACAGCGTCGCCCCCTTGGGCTGGCCCGTCGTGCCCGACGTGAACTGGATGTTGATCGCCTCGTCGGGCTGCAGCGTACGGTCGATCTCGGGCAGGCGGAGCTGTTGCGCGGGACCGCCGAGGTTCGACACCTCCCCGAAACTCCAGACTCCCTTTTCGTCCGCCGCATCACCCATCACCACCACGTGCCGCAACTGCGGCAGGCGCGCGGCGCGCAGGCGGCCCTTCTCGCTGCTGTCCAGTTCGGGCGCGAGAGCGCGCAGCATCTCGACGTAGTTCGACGTCTTGAAGGACCGCGCCAGCACCAGCGCCTTGCAGCCGACCTTGTTCAGCGCGTACTCCAGCTCGGACAGGCGATAGGCCGGGTTGATGTTCACAAGGATCACCCCGATCCGCGCCGTGGCGAACTGGGTCAGCACCCATTCCAGCCGGTTGGGTGACCAGATGCCCAGCCGATCGCCCTTGGTCAGCCCCATCGCCAGCAGACCGGATGCCAGCGCATCCACCGCCCGGTCCAGATCGTAATAGCTCAGCCGTGATCCCGGAAAGACCAGCGCGTCGCGCGGGCCATACCGGGCGACCGCGTCGCGCAGCAACTGCGGGATCGTGGCAAAGGCCAGCGGCGGGTGCGCGCCCCCTTTCGCGTAGGATTTGCCGTCCTGCGGCGCGAGGTCGGCGGCGGTTTCCGCCACGCCGTCTTCCAGACCGAAGTTCTGGATGCGACCGGCGATGCTTTCATTCAGGATTGTCATCCGAAATCTCCTCACATGCTGCGCCAGTCGCCCGATTGTTCAAAGGCATGGGCGGCCTGGTAGATCTTCATCTCGCCGTAGTGCGGTCCGACCAGCATCATCCCGATGGGCAACCCCTCGGCAAGGCCGCAGGGCAGGCTCATCGCCGGAAGGCCACCGTTGAACGGCGCGGTATTCGCCACCATCTCAAACGCCCGCTGAACATACAAGCTCAGCGAACTGTCGGCGGGCGGGTGCGGCTGCGGCTTGATCGGCAGGGTCGGCATCAGCAGCAGGTCGTACTGCTTCAATGCGGCAAGATAGCGGTCGTTGCAGCGCCGCATGATGTTCTGCGCCTTGCCGTAGAAACGCCCCCGGTATTGGCGCTGGAAATGTTCGCCCACGAACATGCAGGTCTTCAGCGAATGGCTCAGCTCGTCGGCCCGGCCGCGCCACTGCGCCATGTGGTCCGTCATCGACGGCAGGAACAGCCCGCGATAGTTGGTGCCTGTCGAATTGCCCCACATCATCCCGTCCTGTAGCCCCTCCAGCGTGATCGCGGTCCAGGCGTCCATCGCGACATGATGCTCGGGCACCGACACCTCTTCGACCCGCGCGCCCAGATCGCGGAACCGCTCCGCCGCCTGCAACACCTTCTGGTCTACATCCGTTTCCGAGTTGGGGTGCCCGAAGCCTTCCTTCAGGATGCCGATGCGCATGCCCTGCGCCCCGCGCCCCAGCGCCTCGGTATAGCTGAAGACCTTCGGCTTGTACTGGCGCGGGTCCAGACCGTCTTCGCCCGCCAGCACTTCGAGCAGCAGCGCGTTGTCGGCCACCGTGTTCGTGACCGGGCCAAGGTGGTCGATGGTCTGTTCGACCCCCATCGCGCCGGTATAGGGCACCAGTCCGTGGGTGGGTTTCATCCCGTAGCAGCCGCAGTTCGATGACGGGATACGGATCGACCCGCCCTGGTCCCCGGCGATGGCCATGTCCACCTCGCCCGCTGCCACCAGCGCCGCCGAGCCCGACGATGATCCGCCGGCCATGTAGCCGCGCTTCCACGGGTTGTGCACAGGCCCCTTGGCGTTGGTGTGCGATCCGCCCGACAGGCAGAAGTTCTCGCAATGCGCCTTGCCGGCGATCACTGCGCCCTCGTCCAGCATCCGGGTGACAATGGTGGCGTCGATCTCGGGCGTGTAGCCTTCCATGATGGACGAGCCGTTCATCATCGGCACCCCGGCGAGGCAGATCGTGTCCTTCAGCGCGATCCGCTTGCCGCGCAACCGTCCGTCCGGCGCCCCGCGCACCTCCGTCTTGACGTACCATGCGTTCATCGGGTTCTCGGAAGGCGACGGGAAATGCCCCGGACTGCGCGGATACCGGACCTCCGGCAGGTTGTCGGGCATGGCGTCCAGCCGATCATAGGCCTGCATGTAGGGCTCGATGATCTCGGTGTATTCCTGCAGGTCCGCGTCCGACAGCGACATGCCAAAGCGGTCGGCCATGCTGCGCATCTGGGCGAGGGTGGGGCGTCTGATGGTCATTGAAGTCACCGTTGATGCAAATGTTGAGGGGAGCTCGGGCGCGGCGCGCGGCTGGCGCATATCTGGGGGCGGCGGCACATCGGGCTGGCCCGCGCGCCGCGCGGGGCCGGGTGTGGTGCCGGGACCGCCGCGCGTGGCGCGTGCGGCGCCGAAGCCAAGAAAGCTGTCCACCTTCGTCCTGTCCGACAAATCGGCCCGGCTCAGGGTGCCGGTGATCCGGCCCCGCTCCAGCACCAACACCCGGTCCGACAGATCCGAGATGAAGTCGAAGTTCTGTTCCACGAGCAGGATCGACAGACCGCGCTTGTCCCGCAGGCTCAGCAACGTCTCGGCCATCTCCTCGATGATCGACGGCTGGATGCCCTCCGTCGGCTCGTCGAGCAGCAGGAACGCCGGGTCGCCCATCAGGCAGCGCGCCAGCGACAGAAGCTGCTGTTCGCCCCCCGACAGCGCCCCGCCGTCGCGGTCCAGCAACCGGGTCAGGCGCGGGAAATCGGCCAGCACGCTTTCCATCACCTCCGCTTCGGTGCCGGCGCCGTAGTCATGCCAGGCAAAGCGCAGGTTGTCGCGCACCGACAACTGCGGAAAGATGCCCCGCCCCTGCGGGACATAGCCCAGCCCCAGCCGCCCGCGTTCGTTGGGCGGCAGGCGGGTGATGTCGGTCTGGCCGAACCGGACCCGCCCGGCGGTCGGCGGCAGGAACCCCATCAGCGTCTTCAGCAGCGTTGTCTTGCCCATGCCGTTGTGCCCCAGCACGCCGACGACCTCGTTCGCCGCGACATCCAGATCGATCCCATGCAGGATCGGCACCCGGCCATAGCCGCCCGAAAGGCCATGGGCCGACAGCAGCGCTTCTTCGTCCTGATCCATCAGCTTTTCTTCCCGAGGTAGACAGCCCGCACCCGGGCATCGGACATCACGCGGTCCACGTGGTCCTCCATGAGGACCGCGCCTTGATGAAACACCGTCACCCGGTCCGCGATGGCGCGGATGAACTGCATGTCGTGCTCGACGATCACCACCGCCGCCGTCCGGGTCAGGTCGTGGATGATCGCGGTCATCCGTTCCACATCCTGCGCGCTCATCCCCGCCGCGGGTTCGTCGAGCAGCACCAGCCAAGGGTCTGCGACCGCGACCAGCCCCAGTTCCACCCGCTGCCGTTCACCGTGGGCCAGCTCCCCAAGCGGGGTGCGGGCGATGTTTCCCAGCGCCAGCCGCGCAATCATCTCGTCGGTGCGCGCGCGCGCCTCCGCCACCGGATGAAACCGTCTTGCGGCCAGCCAGATGTTCTCGTGCACACTCAGCGCGTCCAGCACATTGGGCGTCTGGGTCTTGATCCCGACTCCCAGCGCCGCGATCTGGTGCGGCTGCCACCCCGTCACCTCCTGCCCGCGCATGAAGACATGGCCCTCCGTCGGGGTCAGCAACCCTGTCACGCATTTGAAGAAGGTCGACTTGCCCGCCCCGTTCGGCCCGATCAGGCAGCGCAGTTCGCGGGATTTCAGCTTGAAGTCCACGTTGTCGCTTGCGGTCACCCCGCCGAACCGCATGGTCAGCCCATGGGTTTCCAGCACCGTCTCAGCCATGCCGCACCCTCCGCATCCGGCGGAGATCCGGCTTGCGCCCTGCGCGGCCAAAAACGGCACGGATCAGCGCCGCCACGGCGGGCGCCAGTCCACGTGGCAGGAACAGCACGAAAAGCACAAGGATCAGCCCGGTGATCAGCGTGTTGTCGATCAGGCTCTGCTGGCCCAGCAGGAACTTGAGATAGGCAAGCCCCGCCGCCCCAAGGATCGGCCCGATCCGGGTGCCCAGCCCGCCGACGATGCACCAGATGATGATCTCGGCCGACTGCCCCAGCGAAAACAGGTTCGGCGTGACGATCTCGGCCCAGTTGGCGAACAGCGCCCCCGCCAGCCCCGCGATGGCAGCACCGATGGCGAAGAGCACCGTCTTGCGCGCCGCCACGTCGTAGCCCATCAGCCCCATCCGGGTCTCGTTCTCGCGAATACCGACGGCCACCCGCCCAAAGGACGACCGCAACAGCCACGTGACCAGCAGGAACACGATCACCAGCGCCACGGCGCAGACGTAGAAATAGGGATCGCCCCAGATGTACGCCCCCGGATCGCCCGGAACATTCAGGGTCTGGAAACCGGGGATGCCGTTGAACCCACCCAGCCGGGCGTTTCCGATCGCGTATTGCGGCCCGGCGGTGGAATTGACGAACTTGAACAGGATCAGCGTCACCACCAGCGTGATCACGCCAAGATAGACATCCCCCAGCCGCCCGTAGAACATCATCGCACCCAGCAGCGCGGCAAAGACGGCGGGCACCGCGACGGCCAGCAGCATCGGCAGGGTGCTTTCCCCGATGTTGATCGCCGCGATGGCGTAGGTATAGGCGCCGAGGCCAAAGAACGCCGCCTGCCCGAAACACAGGATCCCGCCGAAGCCCCAGATCAGCCCGAGGCTGAGGCCCAGCATCCCGTAGATCACCAGCACCGTCAGCGTATAGGTGCCGATCAGCATCGGCAGGATCCAGATCAGCAGGGCCGAGACCACAAGCGTCAGCAGGACTTCGCGCGCAACCGTCCGCGTCATCACAGCTTCCCCCTGAACAGCCGGGCGGTGATGCCCTGCGGCATGGCCCGCAGCAGGATCACCGCCGCGACCAGCAGCGCGACTTCGCCGATCACCGGTGACATGGCGAAGGTAAAGATCTGGCTGACGACGCCAAAGCTCGCGGCGGAGCTGACAAGCCCCGCGATCAGCGCCGGACCGCCCGCGATCACCGTGATGAACGCCTTGGCGATGTAGGCCCCGCCCGAAGTCGGCACCAGCCCCACCAGCGGCGCCAGCACCGCGCCCGCCAGCCCCGACAACGCCGAGCCGCAAAAGAACGTGGCCATGTAGATGCGGTCGGGGCTGTAGCCCAGTGCGGCGGCCATGTCGGCCCGCTGCATCGTGCCCCGCGCGATCAGCCCCCCGCGCGTGCCGCGCAGCACCGCGTACATGCCGGCAACCAGCAGCACCGAGACAACGATGATGAAGAAATTGTAGCCGTTGATCTGGTAGGCCCCGACCGCGAAGCCGGGGATCGGTGTGGAAATGCCGGTCGTCGTATTGCCGAAGATCATCGTCGCCAGTCCGATGAACACGAGGCTCAGACCCCATGTCGCCAGCATCGTGTCCACCAGCCGCCCGTACAGGTGCCGGATGACCAGCCGTTCGACCACCAGACCGATCAGCCCCACGATCAGCGGTGCGATCACCAGCATGGCGACAAACACGTTCACGCCCAGCCCAACGGCGGTGATGGTCACGTAGCCGCCCATCATCATGAATTCCCCGTGCGCGAGATTGATGACCTTCATCATGCCGAACACGACCGCAAGGCCCGCGCTGATCAGCACCAGCGATGCCACCGCGTAGAGGATCTCGACAAGGATAACGAAACTCAGGTCCATGATGCCCGCCTGGAATTGGGGGACCGGGGCAGCCTCGACCGCCCCGGCCCGTGGGAGGGACGGATCAGATCTCGATCTCGTACTGCGTGTTGTCGTCGGGGTTCGCGCCCAGGTCGCAGACCGCCTGCGTGTCGATCGGCGCGCGCTGCGGCAAGGTTTCGATGACCGCCATCTTCTGGTCGCGCATCTCCATCAGGTGCACATCCAGAATGGCATGGTGGGTCTGCGGATCGACCGTCACCTTGCCGCCCGGCCCGGTGATCGAAACCCCCGTCTCCAGCGCCTCGATCACGGCCTCGCGCTCTATGCTGTCGGCCTTGCGCACGCCTTCCGCCCATGTATGCAGGCCATGGTAATGCGACACCGCGATCTCGTGCATCGACTGGTCCCCGTCGAACATCGCCGCCCACCGCGCCATGAATTCCCGGTTCTCGGGCGTGTCCAGTTCCTGGCTGTAGTTGTAGGCACACATGATCCCGTTGCCTTCTTCCGGGGTCAGCACCTTGTGCTCGTTGCCCACCCCCAGCGTCGTGGAGGCCAGCGCGATCTTGTCCTTCATGCCTGCCGCGGCCCACTGGCGGAAGAACGACAGGTGCGGCCCGCCCACCAGCGGCGCGATGACGAGGTCGGGCGCGGCTGTCTGAACCTTGGCGATGGTCGATCCGAAATCGCTCACGTCCAGCGGAAAGAAATCGGTGCCCACCACTTCGCCACCGTTGTCGCGCACGAATTTCTCGATCCAGCGGGCGGTGATCTGGCCGTAATTGTAATCCGCCGCGAGGATATAGACCTTCTTGCCCGAGTTGTTCATCGCGTAGGGCACCAGCGCCTCGACCTGCTGTGCCGGTGTCACCCCGTTGATGAAGATATTGCGGTCGCAGACACCGCCCTCGTAAAGCACGTTGTAGAAATACAGCGTGCCGGTCTTGCGCATGGTCTGGCGGATCGCCTCGCGCGAGGCGGAGAGGATGCCGCCGTGCACCACGTCGACCCTGTCCTGCCGGGTCAGTTGCTGCGCGTACTGCGAATAAAGCGCCATGTCGGATTGGGTGTCATAGGCCACCACCTCGACCTCGCGGCCCAGAAGGCCACCGGCCTCGTTGATCTCGGCCACGGCAAGCTGCGTCGCCATCGCCATCGGCTTGCCGTAGGCGTCAAAGGGGCCGGACTGGTCGAGGATGGACCCCAGCCGGATCGTGTCGGCGGCCAGCGCCACCCGTGGCAGCAGGCCCGCCGTGGTCAGGGCGGCGGCACCGCCAAGCAATTCTCTTCTGTTCAGAGACATCGTATGTCCTCCGTTGGTCGGTTTCAGTGTCGGTGACCGAGCGTCACTCTTTGGGTGTCTTGGGGTCGTCCTTGGCCTTGATGCGGTTGGCGTAATCGGCGGTGCGCCCCGCGTTGGCGACGTCGAAATCCAGTCCGATCTCCTCGCCCATCTGCTTCATCGCGGGCAGGCGCACGGCCATGCCCAGGATCTGGTCCATCGCGGCACCGAAGGCGCTGTCGACGCCCCCGCCCTCGCCCTGCGACCCGCCCATGCCGCCGCCGATCTGGTTGATGCGGATCGACTCGATCTTTTCCACCGGCTTCATCATCTGGGTCATGATCTCTGGCATCCGGTCCAGCTTGCGCTCTTCCAGCCGCATCCGGATAACCGCGTCGCTCAGGGTGTTCTCGGCCTGGTTCAGCGCCGCACGGCCCGCCGCCTCGGCCTCCATCGCGGCCTTCTCGGCGTTGGCGGTCGCGGTCCGCGCCGATGCATCCGCCTGCGCCCGCGCCAGCAGCGTGCTGACGTCGCTCTTGACCCGCGCGTCCTCCAGTTCCAGATCGCGCGCCTGCCTCAGCCGGGCGATTTCGCGCTCCCGCTCGGTCACGGCACGCTCCTTCTGGGCCTGCACGCTCTCGGCCGCGAGGATCACCTGCGCCCGCGCCTCCTCTTCCTCGGCCTTGGCCTTGGCTTCCTTGGCCCGGGACTGCGCCAGCCGGATGCCGTTGGCGATCTTGGCTTCCTCCAGTTCCAGCAGCGCCTTCATCTCGGCCTTGCGCAGCGCCTCGTCCGCCGACACCTGCGCCGCCCTGGCTTCCTGCTCCTCGCGGATGCGAATGGTCTCCGACGCGCGATGCTGTTCGGCGCGGGACTGTGCCGAACGGCTTTCGGATTCCGCCTCGAGCCGCGCAAGATGCTCGCGCTGCGCGATCTCCGCTTCCCGCTCGGCGCGCTGAAGTTCGATCTGCCGCTGATGCTGGGCAAGGCGATGCTCGCGCACCGCGATCTCCGTGCTGGTCTCGACCGCGATCCGGGCCTTGCGCTCTTCGGCGACCATCTCGGCCAGCCTGCGCATCCCCCGCGCGTTGAAACTGTTGTTCTCGTCGCGCTGCGCGAAATCGCTCTGATCCACCGACACCAGCGCCGCCGTGACCAGTTCCAGCCCCAGCCGGCCGGCGTGATCCGCAACCATTGCCGACACTTCGCGGGTAAAGGCCGCGCGCTCCAGATGGATCTCGTTGATCCCCCGCGCCGCGGCGGCGGTCTGGACGGCGTTGGCCAGCGGCCCGGTCAGCACTTCTTCGAATGCGTCACCGCCGCGCGCAACCCGGTGACCGAAGGCCTGCGCGGCGGTGGCGATGCTGGCCGCATCCGATCCGACACGCAGTTCGAATTCCATCAGGATATCGGCGCGCAGCGCATCTGCGGTCAGCACCGCTTCGCGCCCCGTCCGCGCGAGCGTCACCGCGGCGGTCTGCATCGACACCCGCTGAAGCTGGTGCACGATCGGCAGCGCCAGACAGCCCCCGTCGGTCGCCCATGCCGGTGCGGACCAACGCGGTTTCCAGCGTCGCCTTGGCGTAGAATCGTTGCAGGAACCAGATCCCGAACAGCAGGACCGCGATGATGACGACGCATGCCAATAGCCAGTACAAAATGATTTCTCCCCGTCGCGCCCTGCCCCGCCTCGCGGGGCCATGGCCTGTCACTCTCTCGACGGTGAGCGATTTCATTTTCCATTTCAAGTAAATTGTTTGAACTGGAAAATGATTTTCAATATCTCGTTAGATTACAGTACCTTGAAGTCGCTGAAGGCGATGCCATCCGCCCGCGCCAGGTAGATGTCGGGCCGTTTCAGACCTCCGTCCCTGACGTAGGATCTGCCGCTTGCGTGAATCACCGGCAGCATGTCCCGGCTCGACCGCTGACGCCAGACGGTGCCATGGTCCCGCAGCAGCGCGGACAGATAATGCATCCCCTCGTAGGTGGATTGCCCGATCGCGTTCAGGGCGGGCGCGGCATCGCCGTGCAGCCCGTAGTACCGCTCCTTGAAGCAGGCGTTCGCCTCGGTCGCGATCGACCCGAAATAGGACGAGACGGAGAACATCCGCTCAAGGTTGCCCCGCCCGCAGGCCATCAGCCCGTTCTCTTCCAGCGCGCAGGACAGGCGCACGGCCTTGCGATGCAACCCCCGCCTGCCGAATTGCCGGTTGAAGTTGACGGCGTCCTGTCCCACCAGCGACACGAGAACCGCCTCCGCACCCGAAGCCTCCACCCGGTCCACCATGTCGGACATGTTCGGCAGACCGAAGGGTACATAACGTTCCATGGCCAGATCGACGCCCGACGCCTTGAGGATGCTCTTGGCCAGCGAATGAGAACTGCGGGGCCAGACATAATCGTTGCCGACCAGCGCCCAGGAACGCGGGCGGTACCGTGCCTGCAGCGCCAGCAGGGCCGGGGCAAGCTGTTCCTTCGGGGTTTCGCCGATGGCGAACAGGCCCGGCGTGGTCTCGCCCCCCTCGTAAAGCGGCGTATAGATGTAGGGAATACGCTGGCGCACGACCTTCGACAGCCGCTGCCGCACCGCGCTCAGATGCATGCCGACGATGGCGTCGATGGCGTTCAGCTCGATCAGGTCGTTCACCGTTTCCTCGATCGGCTCGTCCGCCTCGACCGCCGCGTCGATCATGATGAGCTGCACCCGCCGCCCGCCGATCCCGTCGCCGCGGTTCAGTTCCGCCGCCGCGACCTGCGCGCTGGAAATGCAGGACGGTGCCCAGATGCCCGCCGGGCCGCACATGGGGATCAGAAGCGCGACACGAAAGCTGCCGGAAGCGACCAGCAAACCGCTCTCGCGGTAATCCGCGAGCTCGATCGGCAGCGCGACATCTTCTTTCGTGTATCCCAGCGCCCGTCTCCCCCGGATCAGCATGGCAATTTGCACATTCCAATTGAAACTATTTTCCAAGTCAACTATTTTCCCATTGTACCACAACCGGACGGACCCATGCCGAAAGAGCCGATCACCTTCGAACGCCATCTGTCCTACGTGCTCGAGGCCGCGCATCGCTCGGTCAGCAACTCACTGGCCACCCGGCTCAAGGCGCACGGCATCCAGGTCACCGCCTGGAGGGTGATGGAATGTCTTGACGGCAACGAACGTCTGACCATGGGCGAACTGGCGCGGCGCGCGTTGCTCAACCCCCCGGCACTCAGCAAGCTGGTGGATCGCATGGTGTCCGAAGGGCTCGTGCATCGCCAGATTTCCAGCGTCGATCAGCGCCAAGTAAACCTCATGCTGACCAACCTCGGCCGTCGGCGGATGCTGCAGATCCGCCAGGACGCCGAGGATCAGGACCACGCGCTCATGGAACTGCTCGAGTCCGAGAACGGCGAAACCCTGCGGCGCCTGCTGTCGAAGCTGGCGTGAACGACACCGCTCGGGCCATGTGCTGCCACCACGGCGCTCGGAGGCCTTGCCAGACCGGCCGGAAAAGGGGTCACTGATGCACTTCGAACTGCCCTACCCGTCCCGTCGCGCGCCGCTGATGGCGCGCAACGTCGTCGCCACATCGCAGCCGCTGGCGGCGCAGGCCGGGCTGCGGATGCTGCTGGCGGGCGGCAACGCGGTGGACGCGGCGCTCGCCGCCGCCATCGCGCTCACCGTGGTGGAACCCACGGGCAACGGGCTGGGCAGCGATGCCTTCGCGGTGCTGTGGGACGGCGCCGCGCTCCACGGGCTCAACGCATCGGGCCGGTCCCCCGCAGGATGGACGCCAGACCGCTTTGCCGCAGGGTCGACCATGCCGGAACGGGGATGGGAAAGCGTGACGGTGCCAGGCGCGGTCTCGGGCTGGGTCGCCCTGTCCGACCGGTTCGGCGCGCTGCCCTTCCCCGACCTCTTCGCACCCGCCATCGCCTACGCCCGCGACGGCTTCGCGGTGTCGCCCATCATCGCGCGGCTCTGGAAGCTGGGCGGCGCCACCCTGTCGGATCAGCCCGGTTTCGCTGACTGCTTCCTGCCGGACGGCCGGGCGCCACGGGCCGGCGAAACCTTCCGCAACCCCGCGCTGGCGCAAACGCTCGAGCGGATCGCGCACACCCGCGGCGCCGCCTTCTATACCGGCGATATCGCAGAGCTGATCGCGCAGGAGTCCGCCCGCCATGGCGCGGCCCTGACTTCCGAAGACCTCGCCGCGCACCATGTCGATTGGTGCGGCACCCTGCGCCAGTCCTACGCCGGTATCGACCTGCACGAGATCCCGCCCAACGGCCAGGGCATCGCGGCGCTGATCGCGCTCGGCATCCTCGGGCACCACGACCTCGCCGCGCTGGACCCGGACGATCCGCAGGCCCTGCACCTGCAGATCGAAGCGGTGAAGCTGGGCCTCGCCGATGCCGAAGCCTTCGTCGGCGACCCTGACGCGATGGCCACCCCCGCCGAGGCGCTGCTGTCTCCGGCCTACCTGGGCCAGCGCGCCGCCCTCATCCACGCGCGCAAGGCCAGCCTCGCCACGCATGGTGCGCCCCGTGCCGGCGGCACCGTCTATGTCACCGCCGCCGATGCCGCGGGGCGCATGGTCTCGCTGATCCAGTCGAACTACATGGGCTTCGGCGCCGGTGTCGTGGTGCCCGGCACCGGCATCCACCTTCAGAACCGCGGCGCGGGCTTCGCCACGACGCCGGGCCATCCGAACCGAGTCGGGCCCCGCAAGCGGCCGTTCCACACCATCATCCCCGGCTTCGTCACCCGCGATGGCCGCCCCGAGATGAGCTTCGGCGTCATGGGCGGCCCGATGCAGGCGCAGGGCCATGTCCAGATGGTCACCCGGACGATGGTGCACGGCCAGTCGCCCCAGGCTGCCAGCGACGCGCCGCGCTGGCGTTTCGTCAGCGGGCGCCGGGTCGCGGTCGAGCCTGCGATGCCCGATGCCACCGTGAAGGCCCTGCAGCAGATGGGGCACGAGATCGTCCACGACCCGCCCGACAACAGCTTCGGCTTTGGCGGCGCACAGTTGATCGCCCGCCACGGCGGCGGCTATGTCGCAGGCTCGGACCATCGCAAGGATGGCTGCGCCGTCGGCTACTGATCGCGGCGCTGCCCGGCCTTGCGTGCCTGCCCGTGGATCGGGCAGGATCGCCCGACCAGCGGCAGGCGCGAACGGAACGGCACATGACCCGGCTCAACATCGAACAGCTTCGCACCTTTCTCGAGGTGGTGCGCCTCGGCGGCATGCGCCGCGCCGCGCAGAGCCTGAACATCACGCAGCCCGCCGTCAGCGCCCGGATCAAGGCGCTCGAAGACACGCTGGCCGTGCCGCTGTTCGAGCGCAGTGAAGGGCACCTCACCCTGACCAAGCGGGGCGACATGCTCGTCCGCTACGCCGAACAGTTCGAGATCCTGACCGAACAGGTCACCGCCGACATCATGTCGCCCGAGGGCATCGAACGGCAGCTGCGCCTCGGTGTCGCCGAAACCGTCGCACAATCATGGCTGCCGGATTTCGTCACCGGCCTGCACCGCCAGTTCAAGAAGGTCGAGATCGAGATCGACGTCGACGTCTCCACCAACCTGCGCCAGAGACTGCTCGACCGCGAGATCGACCTCGCCATCCTGCTCGGCCCGGTGTCCGAGGCGACGGTCAGCAACATCGCCCTGCCCGGCTTCACCCTCGCCTGGTACGTTTCCAACACGGTGCCCGATGCGCCCGAAGCGCAGGCGGAGCTGATCGCCCGGCATCCCGTTATCACCTACGCCCGCGGCACGCGGCCCAACCGGGAAATGCGGCGCGCGCTGTACGAACGGCTGGGGCCGGGCACGCAGATCTTCTCGTCCTCGTCCTTGTCGGCCTGTTTCCGTCTGGTCGAAGCCGGTCTCGGCGTCGCCGCCCTGCCCGAGATCCTCGGCCGGGACTGGGTGTCGCGCGGCCAGCTGCGCCGCTTCGATCCGGGCTGGTGCCCTGCCCCGCTTCAATTCACCGCCTCCTATCTCGGCGATCCGAAAAGCCACGTGGTGGAAACCGCCGCCCAACTCGCGCACAGCACGGCCCTGCGGCACACCGATCAGAATATCTTATCGTAAGACTAAAAAACATTCGATTTGATTTGATAGCGATTGCTTGCAACGCTGTTCCGGACGAAACCGCAGAAAGCCTGCCCGGACATGCCGCAAAACCGCATCACAATCGCCGTGGACATCGGCGGCACCTTCACGGATCTGGAACTGCGCGACGAAAAGACGGGCCTTTCCCACAGCCTGAAGTCTCCGACCACCCCTGACGATCCCGCGCGCGGACTGGCGGATGCGCTGCTGCTCGCGGCGGACCGCTTCGGCTTCGCCCTGTCCGACATCGGCCTGATCCTGCATGGCACCACCATCGCCACCAACGCCGTGCTCACCCGCGATCTGCCCGACGGCGCGCTGATCACCACCGAAGGGTTCGAGGACGTGCTGGAAATCGGCCGCCATGCCCGCCGCGACATCTACGCCCTGCGCGGTCCGGCCCGCAGCCCGCTGGTGCCGCGCCGTCGGCGATTCGGGGCGCCGGGCCGGATCGGCGCGGCAGGCGACGAGGTCCGTCCGCTCGACCCCGGCGCGCTGGACACCGTGATCAACCGTGTCGCGGCCACCGGCGTGGAGGCCACCGCGATCTGCCTGCTCAACGCCTTTGCGAACCCGGCGCACGAAATCGCCATACGGGACGCGCTGCTGGCCCGCTGCCCGGAGATGGCGGTATCCTGCAGCCATCAGGTCTCGCCCGAGATCCGCGAATTCGAACGTACCGCAACCACCGTCCTGAACGCGCAACTGGTCCCCGTGATCGACCGCTACGTCAGGGCGGTACGTCGCCGGCTTGCCGATGCGGGCGTGACCGCACCGGTCTACCTGATCCAGTCCAACGGCGGCGCGATCAGCCTCGACGCCGCCGTGCAGGCCCCGGTCAAGCTGCTGCTGTCCGGACCTTCGGGGGGCGTGCTGGCGGCGCAGAAACTCGCCCGCAGGCTCGACATGCCCGATGTCGTCGGCGTGGACATGGGCGGCACCAGCTACGATGTCGCCGTCATCTCCGGCGGCCAGCGCACCGTTGTCACGCAGGGCGAGATCGACGGCCTGCCAGTGCGGGTGCCGATGGTGGAAATGCACACGATCGGCGCCGGCGGCGGCTCCATCGCCTTCGTCGACGCCTCGGGGCGGCTTCAGGTCGGGCCGCGCAGCGCCGGCGCGGTGCCGGGGCCGGTCTGCTACGGGCGGGGCGGCGAGGAACCCACCGTGACCGACGTGAACCTCATCCTCGGGCGGCTCGACCCGGCGACGTTCCTCGGCGGACGGTTCGCGCTGGACATCGACGGCGCCCGCAACGCCCTACGCACACGTATGGAAGAACCGCTGCACCTCGATACGGATCGGGCCGCCGCCGGCATCCTCAGCGTGGTAAACGCGAAACTGGCGGCCTCGATCAAGTTTTCCCTGTTCGCCAAGGGGCTGGACCCGCGCGATTTCGCCCTGATGAGCTTCGGTGGCGCGGGCGGGGTGCATGCCGTCGAAGTGGCCGAGGAACTGGGCATCACCCGCGTGATCTTTCCTTGCGATCCCTCGACCTTCTCGGCCCACGGCATCCTGTCCTCGGACATCCAGCACGACCTTTCGCGCACCGAAATCCTGCCGCTTGCCCCCGATAGCTTGCCGGCGCTGACGGCCATGGCCGGCGACCTGCGCGCACAGGGGGCCGCGCTGCTGGAAACCGACGGGATCGCCCCCGAAAACCGCGTCCTGCGGCTCTCGGCGGACCTGCGCTACCGCGGGCAGGCGTTCGAGCTGATGACCGATATGCCCGACGGCGACTGCACGCCGGAAACCCTGACGACGCTGCGCACGCGGTTCGAGGAACAGCACCGCCAGCGGTTCTCCTTCGACGATCCCGCCGAGGCGGTGGAGCTTGTCACCCTGCGGTTGGTCGCCATCGGAAAGCTGGGCGCGGACGACCGTGCAGGTGCCGTCCATGAACCCTCGGAGAAACGCAGCACCGCGACGCGCCCCGTCCACGTCAACGGCGCCTGGGCGGACGTGCCCGTCCACCGGCAACTGTCGCTCGCCGCCGGAGAGGTGATCGACGGCCCCGCGATCGTCGAACAGGAATACACCACCCTTCTGATCCCGCGCCACTGGTCGCTGACCATGACCGGCACCGGCGACATGACCGCGAGGAAACAGCCATGAGCCGCCCCGATCCCGTCCTGCTCGAAATCGTCTCCGCCGCGCTGGTGTCGGTGGCCGAGGAAATGTCCGTGACGGTCTGGCGCACCTCGCGCTCCACCACCGTGCGGGAACTGCTGGACTATTCCACCGCCGTTTTCGACGCCGAGGGCCGCAACGTGGCGCAGGCCGCGCGGATGCCGGTGCACCTCAATTCGATGGAACTGTGCCTGCAACACATCATCGCGCACCACATCCCGCTGGCGGACTGGCGCGACGGCGACGTGATCGTGACCAACGATCCCTACTGCGGCGGGCAGCACCTGCCGGACTTCATCGCCTTCAAGCCTGTGTTCCGCGACGGCCGGCGCATCGCCATCACCTGCGTCCTGATCCACCATGTCGATGTCGGCGGCGGCGCGGCGGGGGGCTACAACGCAAAGGCGGTCGAGGTTTTCCAGGAGGGTCTGCGCCTCCCCCCGGTGCGGATCGTCCGTGACGGCAGGATGCAGGACGATCTCTTCGCCACCATCCTGCAGAACGTCCGCGAGCCGGAAACCTTCCGGGGCGATTTCCTCAGCCAGATCGCCGCGCTCGACGTGGGCGCGCGCGCCATGCTGCGACTGGCCGACCGCTACGGGGTGGACGCCCTGAACCAGATCGGCACGGCCCTGCTCGACCATGCCGAGCACGAAATGCGCGCGGCGCTGTCGGCCCTGCCCGATGGCACCTACCGCGCGGAGGATTTCGTCGATGGCGATGGGCTGGAGGACGGCGTGAAGCGTATCGCCGTCGCCCTGACCATCGACGGGGACAGCATCGCGCTGGATTTCACCGGCACCGCCGATCAGGCGCTCGGGCCGATCAATGCCACGCTGGCGACCACGACCTCCGCCGTCTACTACGCGGTGATCGCCGCCTGCGAGGTGACCGGAACGGTGAACGCCGGCTGTTACCGCCCGATCACCGTGACAGCCCCCGAAGGCTGCCTCGTCAACGCAGCCTTCCCGGCCCCGGTATCCATGCGCATGTTGCCGGGCCACAAGATTGCCACGGCCGTGCTGCGGGCCTTTGCACAGGTCCTGCCGGACCGCATCCCCGCGTCCTACTACGGCACCACCTTCAACCACGCGGTCAACATCCGGCACGCCGACGGTCGGCGGCAGGTCTATTTCGACAGCGAACTGGGCGGCTGGGGCGCGCACCCCGAACAGGACGGGCCGAACGGGCTGTCGGCGGGCTTTCACAACGGGCAGAACACGCCGGTCGAGATGATCGAGGCACTCTTTCCCCTGCGCTTCACCCGCTACGGGCTGGTGCCGGATTCGGGCGGCGACGGTCGGATGCGCGGCGGTCTGGGAATCGTGAGGGAATGGGAGTTTCTCGCCGAAAGCGGGCTGCTCAATGCCTCGTTCGATGCCTTCACCTCCCTGCCCTACGGGCTTGACGGGGGCGCACCGGGGCGCGGCGGCAGCCTGAGCGTGACGCGGGACGGTGTGACCACGCCGCTGTCGGCCAAGACCATCGGCCAAGCGCTGCGGCCGGGCGACATCGTGCGCATGGAAACCCCGGGCGGCGGCGGCCACGGCGACCCTGCCCTGCGCGACGAAACCGCCCGCGCAGAGGACATCGCCGACGGCTACGTGACACGGGGGTCCGGCGCATGACGAAGCACGTGCCCACGCCACGAGCGGACCGGGCCGGGAACGGGCCGACAGCCCCGCGCCGCCATCCGATTCGCTGGACAAGCCGCCGGACCTGTGCTCGGCTCATCCACATGGAAAAATCGGTATGAAAGAGCCGCTGCCGCAACGTGTCTCGCGCTGGCTGGCCTGGGTGGCAGGGGCGATCATCCTGTTCGGTTGCGCCGTCCCGATCACCCTCGACGTGTCGATGCGGTATTTCTTCAACCAGAGCGCCATCGACAGCTTTGAACTCTCGTCCTACGGACTTGCCGCCTGCATCGGTCTGGGCCTCGCCTATACCGTCACGACCAAGGCGCATATCCGGGTCGATTTCCTCGTCACCCGCCTGCCCTTCCCTCTCCGCGCGGCCTGCGACTTGCTGGCGGGACTGGCGCTGGCCCTCATTGCGGCGGCGCTGGCGTGGTTCACCTGGGGCACGCTGGAACAATCATGGCGCATGGGCGCCCGCTCCATGAGCCAGATGCGGGTGCCGCTGATCCTGCCGCAGGGCATCTGGTGGATCGGCCTGTTCTGGTTCGCCTGCACCGCCATTCTCGCGCCGGTGCAGGCGGTGCTGCGGCTGTGGCGCGGCGACCGGGCGGGCTTTGACGCGGCCATCGGCTCCGCAGACCTCGACGCCGAGATCGCCGAGGCCGTGCACGCCACGGATGGCGCGCCATGATCCTGACCGCCTTTCTCCTGCTGATCGTGATGCTGGTCCTGTCGCTGCCCGTGGCCGCGGTGCTGGCCCTCACGGGCTACATCCTGTCGGAAAACTACGCCTTCTTCCCGATGACCGGCGCGGCCGGAGAGCTGGCGTGGAACTCCTCCGCCGACTTCATCCTGATCGCCGCGCCGATGTTCATCATGATGGGCGAACTGATGCACCGATCCGGTGTTTCGGGTCGGCTGTTCGATGCGCTGACGCCATGGTTCTCGCGCCTGCCGGGCCGCCTGATGCACACCAACATCGCGGCCAGTGCCGTTTTCGCCGCGACCTCCGGATCGTCCATCGCCACCGCGGCGACCATCGGAACGGTGGCGATCCCCAACATGGACAAGGGCGGCTACAACCGGCCCCTGTTCCTCGGGTCCATCGCGGCGGGCGGCACGCTGGGGATCCTCATCCCGCCCTCGATCAACATGATCATCTACGCTGTGCTGACGGATACCTCCGTGGCCGATCTCTATGCCGCGGGGTTCATTCCGGGCTTCCTGCTCGCCTCGCTGTTTTCCGGCATCGTGCTGGTGCTGGTGCTGTGGCGGCCGCGCTGGGGCGGGCACAGGATCAGGGCCGAATCCCTTTGGTCGGCCCGCCTGCGCGGCCTGCCCCAGCTGCTGCCACCGCTGGCCTTGTTCGCCATCGTCGTCGGCAGCATCTACGCCGGTATCGCAACCCCCACCGAAGCCGCGGCCCTTGGCCTGATCGCGACGGTCGGACTGGTCGCTCTCAATCGCAAGTTGAGCGTGCCCGTCCTGCTGGCCGCCTTCGAGGGCACGGTAAGAACGACCTGCATGATCATGCTGATCGTCATCGCCGCCTTCTTCCTCAATTTCGTGATGGTCAGCATCGGACTGGTCGAGGCGATAACCGATGCCGTTCTGGCCCTCGGCTGGCCCCCGCTGGGGATGCTGGTGGCGATCATCTGCTTCTACCTGCTGCTGGGCTGTTTCATGGAAACGCTGTCCATGATGATCGCCACCACCCCGATCATCGTGCCGGTGGTCGTGGGTCTTGGCTATTCGCCGGTGTGGTGGGGCGTCGTGTTTGTCATCCTGATCGAGGCGGCACTGATCACGCCCCCGGTGGGCATGAACCTTTACGTGGTGCAGGCCGTGCGCAAGGCGGGCGGCGAGTTCACCGACCTGTTCAAGGGCGCGGCCCCGTTTCTCGGGGCCATGCTGCTGATGATCGCGCTGCTGGTCCTGTTCCCGCAGCTCGCGCTGTGGCTGCCCACCATCGTCAATCCGAAACCGGGCGGCTGAAGCCCGACCAACCAAGGGAGTAATTGCAATGAAAAGACTGGTAACCGCCGCCCTGACGGGCTTGCTGGCGCTGCCCGCGCTGGCGCAGGACATGCCGGAAACGGAATTCAATGTCGTCGGATCCATCGGCGGGCTGTCCATGTACACCGACAAGGAACTTCCCTTCTGGACCGAGCAGGTGCCCGAAGAGACCAACGGCAAGATCAAGGCCGACGTGAAACCCTTCACCGAACTGGGCTTCAAGGGGGGCGAGATCTTCCGCCTTGTCAGCAACGGCACGCTGCAGATGGCCACGACCGTGCTGGCCTACAACTCGGGCGAAGTGCCGATGAACGAATCCGTCGATCTTGTCGGCGTGATCGGCAGCGTGGAAGAGCTGCAACAGGCCGTGGACAGCTGGCGCGACGCCTATGCCGAGTTCCTCGAAACCCAGCACAACATCAAGCTGCTCGGCTTCGGCACCTACCAGGCGCAGGTGATCTACTGCCGCGATGAATTCACCTCCCTCGCCGATCTGCAGGGCCGGAAGGTGCGCGCGTCGGGGGCATCGCAGCAGGCTTTTGTCAGCCATCTGGGGGGATCGCCCCTGTCCATCGCCTTTGCCGAGGTGCAGCCCGCGCTGGCCAGCGGTGTGGTGGATTGCGCCATCACCGGCGCGCTGTCGGGATACAAGGCGAAATGGAACGAATCCGCGCGCTTCATCTCTCCCATGCCGGTGAACTTCGGCCTTGCCGCACAGCTCGCCAACCTTGACTGGTGGAACGGCCTCGACGCGTCGGTGCAGGACTACCTGACCAAGAGCCTGGGTGAATTGGAAACATCCATCTTCGAACTCGCCGCGACCGAAACCGAGACGGGCCTTGCCTGCAACACCTCGGGGCCCTGCTCGCAGGGGGACGCGGCCGGCATGACGCTGGTGCCGATGACCGAAGCGGACGACGCGCTGCGGGCCGAAGCCGTGAGCGAGGCGATCCTGCCGGAATTCGCCGACCGCTGCGGTGCCGATTGCGTCGCCACGTGGAACGACACCATCGGCCAGACGCTGGGCATGACCATCGAATGACAACACCGGGCGGCGGTTCGCCCCGCCGCCCCTGCCCCGCGTCGGCTTATTCCCGGATGTCGGGCTTTGCGTCGTGGGACTGAAGAAACGCGATCCTGCCATCCGTGAAATAGGCCTGGGCAACGCCAGGGCCTTTCCGTTCCAGCCGAAAGGCGTGGCGTTTGCCCTCCCTGAAGGTCTCGTACCGGGTCCAGTACGTGTCCCCCTCGAACCCGTAGACCCCCTTGTCGGTGTCGCCGTTCGCGAAGCGGCACAGGCAGGTGCCGTCGGTGCCGTAGTCGATGCAGGCGACGACCTCGTGGGTGTCCGGGTCCAGCCCGTAGACACTGCGGCCCTTCAGAAACGTCTGGATCTCTTCGGAATTCATGGCGTGCTCCCCCTGTTTGTCCGCTGGCAGGATAGGCGCTGCCTGATCCGGTGAACAGACTTAGCGAGAGAGTGGCGATAGCGCAGCATTTACGCTGACGGAACGCCGGTATTCGTTTAATACGTTGAAAAAAAACGATTTTTCTATGCATTATGGATAACGGTTACCCATGGGTAACCGTTATCCGCACTTCAATCCGCTATAACGACACGCGGGGCGGGCTTGGTGCCGGTTACCCATGGGTAACCACCCTGGCCCATCAGCCGGTTACCCGTGGGTAACCGGCCTACCTGATCCGGGGCCCGCCCCTCAGCGCCTCGTGAAAGGCCTTCACCGCTTCCTCGAGCGCCCCCTTTGGCAAGGACGTGAAGTCGACGTCGCTCACGAGCCGGCACTCCCCCGCCCGAGCCGTGACCTTGGTTTCCCCGACGAAGAACTCGAACTTCTGCTTGGGCTTGGGCGCATCCCGTTCCGGCTTGGTCCCGGCGCTGACAAAGGATTTCAGCACACGCGTCTGCGCCTCCGGCGACCCGCACCGCTCCAGCGCGGCCTTCAACGCCTCCACCTGTTCGGGGTCCGAGATTGCCCGGGCCACATCGACGCCAAGGTTCCGCGCCACCGCCTTGGGCCATTTCAGGCTGTCGCCCAGCACGTTGAGCATGAAGACGAAGTTGCGGATGTAGGACCGCTTGGTCTTGTGCAGCGCCGCGTACAGGCGGTTCACAAGCTCCGCGGCGTCCGGTTCGTCCACGCCTTCGTCGCGCGCCGCCTCGATGGCGACCTGCGCCATCTCGGCAAAGGTCAGATCCTCGCGCACGACGTTCTCTTCCACCATGTCGACGTAGCGGCTGATCCTGTCCGACGGCCCTGTTTCGACGCGCGCGATGATGGTCGCGAAAGCGTCCTCTCCTGTTTCGCGGTGGAGCTGGGACAGCGCCGTGAACCGCCGCCACCCCTTCTTGAGCTGATAGCGACCGTCCTCGCCCGGATAGACCTCGACCGGTTCCTTCTGGCCGCGATCCCGGATCGACGCCTTGAGCTCTTCCATCTCATCCGAGACCGCGACGCCATCGAGGTCCAGCCGGTCGCGCGGCAGATCGTCGGTCGAGATGTCCTGCAGGGGCAGAACCACAAGCACCCTGCCCTGCTCCTGCGCCGTGCGCCACGCCTCGGCGTCTTCCGAATTGCGCCGCCGCTGTTCGACCTTGGCCGCGGTGGATTCCTGCAGGCTGTCGGCAGCATCACGCACCGCCGCGCCCATCGGCCCCACCGACCGGCTTCGGGTCGGCCGTTCGGCCGACGGCTCTACGGGGGCGAACCCGAACTTGTTCTTGCTGCTCATTTCACGCTCTCCTTGCCCTTCGCATTGCTGCGCCATGCATTCAGCACGGTCTGCAGGAACTCATCGTAGGCCCGGTCGAAACTTTGCCGGGCGCGCTTCCAGGTTTCCCGCGTCATCTGCCGATAGTCCTGCTCGTAGACCGACATCTGGAACCGGCCAGATTGTTCGACCGCGCGGGTCATTTCGATGGGATTATTACAGACATCATCCCCGAAGACGTTTCGCAGCGCCTCCATCATCGCGATATGCAACGGGTTCGTCGCCTCGTACCGCGTCATCAGCAACCGGATATCGGCAAACCGTTTCGGAAGGGTGATGCCGGCGTCCGGTGCCAGTTCGGCGAACCCTTCCGAAATGTCGGCCATGGCGTCGCCCAACTGGCCGAGATAGCTTGTCGTGCTGTCGTATTCCCAATACCCCGGTCCGGAGGGAATATAGAGAATATCAGCCGCAAACGCCGCGTTCAGAGACTGATAGCCGATGGCGGGCGGACAGTCGAAGATGATGATGTCGTACTGATCGTCCGGCAGTTCGTTCAGGTACCGGTCCATGCAGCCAAAGAACGACCACGCCTTGTGCAGAGACCGGTATTGCGCACTGGCGAATTCGACGAACGCCGCGTTCGCGCACGACGGGATGATGTCGATGGTGGGCCAGCAGGTCTTTTGGATGAAGTCCTGGAACCGCTGCGCGCCGATCGAACGCACGTCCTCGGGCAGTTCCTCGGAAGAAGGGTAGGGGCAGTCTTCCGGGTTGTCGTAGCTTTCCATGAAGCGGTCCGCCTCGCGGCAGAGATCACGGCACATGATCCCCCAGACGGTGTGCCATTCCTTGACCTCCGTGAGGCCCATCGAATGGGTCAGCGTCGCCTGCGGGTCGAAGTCGACGCAGAGGATCCGATAGCCATCAAGGGCCGCGGCATGGGCGAGGTGCTGGGCCACGACCGTCTTGCCCACGCCGCCCTTGAAGTTGGACACCGCGACGCGCATCGCGCGGCCCTTGGGCCGTTCGGGCGACAGGGATTTCCCGCGAAAGCGCAGCCTGCGGCGCAGTTCGCTGATCTCGGCCAGGGTGAACCACCTTTGCCGGCCGTCTTCCTCCGTCAGGCCCTGGGGCAGGGAGGTGTCCTCCGCCAGCTTCTTGCGCAGCGTGTCGGCGGGCACATCGAACATGAACTGGCTGATCTCCCAGATGGAGAAGGGCCGCAGCTCCTTCACCTCGCCGGGAGAGAAGGTCGCCCGCCGCACCGCCGCCTGTTGCGCGAGGCTGCGTTCGTTCATGTTAAGCAAATCGTTGTGGTCTCTCATGAGAATTCTCGTGTTTTTCTGCTACGCGTCCTCGATAACGCGATTTCGAAAATTGTTCAAAGATAAATTCCCGAAATCGGGGAAATCGGCACTCCCGAATTTCACGTGTCTGGAGCGAAATGCCGGAGGCTTGGCGCAATTTGGTGACACTGAACCCGCTGCAGAGAAGAATAGGGTGACAAACCACGCCGGATATGGTGACACTACACTGTCCCCCTAAACCTATTACCCTTTAGATATTGTTTTATTTGATTTTGGGGGGCTAATTCCGCTTATTCACAGATGATTGACAAAAGACGGGATTTCAGACTTCAATGAGGCACGGAGAATCGACAGCCAAGATCGGTCTCCCGAGGCAACAGTACGATGATGAGCGGGACGCAAACATGAAAATCCAACGCGCGATGGGCCCGGATGCGGGCGTCGTGAAATACGATCTGCTGACCGCGCTTTCCGTCGCGGGGCTGGCGGGCAGTCCCGGTCTGGCGACGTCGTTGATGCGGCTGATCGCGTTGGTGACCGCGCGGTACAACTGGCGCGAGGACGAATTCTGCGTCGGTCAGAAGGACATGGCGCGCATGTGGTCCGTGGACGAGCGGACGGTGAAACGGCAGATCAAGCGGCTGCTCGAGGCGGAGGTGCTGATCTGCAAGCGGCCCGGCGTGCGGGGCAGGGTAGGGGCCTATCGTCTCAATCACGGGGGAATCGCCCGGTTGTCGGCGCCCACGTGGCATCTGGTCGGGCCGGATTTCGAAGCCCGCATGCAGGCCCGCTACGGGGCTGACGAGGCCGAGAAGGTCGTGCGGTTGGGCGACTATGTCGCCGCCGCCGAGCCGGCGAAGGACACCGGGGCGTCGGGCACGCCCTGGGCCCGCGCCATGGCGACCCTGCGCAGCGAGGACAAGGCCCAGTACGAAGCCTGGTTCCAGAGGCTGGGCTATCTGAGCGTGGAAGGCGGGGTGGTGCATGTGACCTGCCCCAGCGCGTTTATCCGCCGCTATATCGAAACGCACCTCATGCAGAGACTGCTGAACGCGGTGCGGGCGGAGTTCGGCGGCGTCTCCGAGGTCCGTATCCGGGTCTGAAGGGCAGGGGGGTCAGCCTGCCTCTGCGGCGGCCAGTTCGCGTTGCAGCCGCTTCTCCGCTTCGGCCTTGGGCACGGAGAAACGCGCCAGCAGCAGATAGGCCACGGGGGTGAGATAAAGGGTGGACAGGGTGGCGAGCCCGAGGCCCCCGACGATGACCCAGCCGAGCGCCTCGCGCGCTTCTGCCCCCGCGCCGGAGGACAGGATCAGCGGCACGCCACCCAGCACGGTGGAGGTCATGGTCATCATGACCGGCCGCAGGCGGATGGTGGAGGCATCGAGGATCGCCGCGCGCACGTCTGCGCCCTTGTCGCGCAACTGGTTCGCGAATTCGACGATGAGGATACCGTTCTTGGCCATGATCCCGATGAGCATCACCAGCCCGATCTGGCTGTAGACGTTCAGGCTCTGCCCCGTCAGCAGCAGGGCAAAGACGGCGCAGGCGAGGCCGAGCGGGACCGTGGCCATCACGACGACCGCGGAAACGAAACTTTCGAACTGCGCCGACAGCACCAGGAACACCACGAGTATGGCGAAACCGAAGGTGATGAACATGCCCCCGTTGGTCTGGTCCAGCGTCGCCGCTTCGGCCAGGGGCACGATGCGGTTCTGTTCGGCAAGGATCTCGTCGCCGATGCGCTCGACCTCGGCCATTGCGTCGCCCAGTGACAGTTCGGGCGTCAGACCGGCGGTCAGCTCGACGGATCGGTTCTGGCCCTCGCGGTCGAGTTCGGGGGCGACCGCGCGCTCTTCGAAGGTGACGAAGCTGGAAAGTGGCACCATCTGCCCGTTGCCCGCCTGCATGAAGATGTTCTCAAGGTCGCCCGAGTCGTTCACCGGGTCGGACGTGGACAGCATCTGCACGCCAAAGTTGGTGTCACCTATGAACACCGAAGCGACCTCGCGGCCGTCCAACACCGACTGCAGGGCCTGCCCGAGGCCGGTGATGTCCACCCCGAGGTCGGCGGCGAGCGTGCGGTCGATCTGCACGAAAAGCTGCGGCTGGGTGCGTTCGTATTCAAGCCGGACCTGCCCCATGGCGGGGTTCTGCGACAGCCGGTCCACCATGGTTTGCGCCACATCGGCAAGCTGGTCGTAGTCGTTGCCGGTGATGGCGAATGCGAGCCCCCGGCCCGCGCCGCGGATGCCGAGGGAATTGGGCTGGATGGCAAAGGCCCGGACGCCGATGATGTCGCGCAGGCCGGCGTTGATGTCATCCACGATCTCTTGCTGGCTTCGTGTGCGGGCATCCCACCGGGCGAGGGTGAAGACCATGAAACCCCGGTTGGTGGCGCCGAAACCCGAGATGGAAAAGACATTGGTGATCTCGCCCGATTCCTGCAGGGGCGCGACCGCGTCCTCGATTTCGCGCATTTTGCCTTGGGTATACTCCAGAGATACGCCCTGCGGCGCCGTGACGCTCAGCAAGGCAACGGCACGGTCCTCGCGGGGGGTCAGCTCCTGCCGGATGCCACCGGCCATCAGGGCGGCCGTGGCGGCCACGAAGACCGCGATCAGCACGACGACGAAAGGCATGGCGAGCGCACCGCGCAAGCTTGTTTCATAGAGGGCATGGAGCCGGTTGCCGAGCCAAATTATCGGGCCACGGGGGTCTTCCTCGGGGGCCGCGGTCAGCAGGCGGCTGGCCAGTACGGGGCACAGGCTGAGCGCGACGATGGAGGACAGCAGCACCGCCATGGCCAGCGTAAAGCCGAATTCGCGGAACAAACCGCCCGCCTGTCCCGGCAGAAAGGACAGCGGGACGAAAACAGCGGCCAGCGTCGCGGTGGTCGTAACGACGGCAAAGAACACCTGCGCGGTCCCGTTCACCGCGGCGGCGCGGGGCCCCATTCCCAGGGAACGCTGGCGCACGATGTTTTCCAGCACCACGATGGCGTCGTCCACCACCATGCCGGTGGCAAGCACCAGTGCCAGCAGGGTCAGGATGTTGATGGAGAACCCCACCAGATAGATCGCGGCCAGCGTTCCGATCAGCGAAACCGGCAGTGTCAGCGCGGGGATCAGCGTGGCGCGGGCATCCCGCAGGAAAAGGAAGATCACCGCGATCACGATGGCCACGGCGATGCCGAGCGTGGTCAGCACCTCCTGGATCGATCCGGAGATGAAGATCGCGTCGTCGGAGGTGACGAAGATGCTGATGTCGTCCGGCAGGGTCTCGTTCAGCTCGGCCACGACGGCGCGGACGCTTTCGGAGATTTCCAGCGTGTTCGACGTGGCCTGACGGATCACCCCGATACCCATGCCCTGCTGACCGTTGGCGCGCAGCACCGTTTCGCCGGGCGCGGGGCCGAGCGAGACCCGTGCAATGTCGCCCACCGTGACATTATCGCGGATTTCAAGGGCTTCGAAGGCCTGCGCGGTGTCCACGCTGGCGGTGGTGCGGACGTTGATCGACTGCCGGTCGCCCGTCAGATCCCCCGCTGGCGTGTCGTAGGCCACATCGGCAAGCCCGCGCTGGACATCCCCCAGCGTCAGGCCCCGGCTGGCAAGTTCCAGAAGGTCGATGTCCACGCGGAAGATCTGTTCGCGGTCGCCGTAGATCTGCAGGTCGGCCACCCCGTTCACGGAGATCAGGCGGTCTTCCACGCGATCCTGGACGATCTGGGTCAGTTCCTGTGGCGAGCGCCCGCTGGAGGTGACCGCGATGCGCATGACCGGCTGGGCGTTGGCGTCCGCCTTGACGATTTCGGGCTGTTCGGCGCCTTCGGGCAGCTGGTTGGCGATGCGCGCGACGGCATCGCGGACATCGGTGGCGGCCACGTCGATATCGACGGAATCGTTGAATTCGAGCGTGACGCGGCTGCGCCCGAAGCGGGAATTCGAGGAGATCGACCGGACACCGGAGACACGGCCGACCGCGCCTTCGATCCGCCCGGTGAGTTCCTGATCCACCGCCTCGGGCGAGGCGCCGGGATACTGGGTGGTGACGGTGACCACGGGCCGGTCCACGTTGGGCAGTTCCCGGATCTCGGCGCCGAACAGGCCGGCGAGGCCCGCCAGCACGATCAGCGCGTTGAGCACGAAGGCGAGGATGGGCCGGCGGACAAAGATCGCGGTGCCCGGCGAGCGGGCTTCGGGCGCGCTCACAGCGTGGCCTTGTCGGTGCGGGCGGCGGTGGCTCCCTCGGCATTCACGGGAGCGACCTCGGCGCCCTCGCGGAGGGTCTGGACCCCTTCGGTCACCACGGTTTCGCCCGGTTTCAGCCCCTCGGCGCGGATCAGGACGGAATCGCTGTTGCGCTGCGCGATGGTGACGTCCGCGCGGGCGGCCTTGCCATCGCGCACTGCCCAGACGAAGGGGCCTTCGCTGGACCATTGCAACGACAGCGGGGGAATCGACAGGAAGGTTTCGCCGGGGAAGGTCATCGCGACGGAGAACGCCATGCCGACGCGCAGGGTGTCGTCGGTGTTGGCGACGCGGCCCTGCACCAGCAGGGTCCGGCTGGTGCGATCCACCACCGTATCGATGGCGGCGACTTCGCCCGTCATCACGGTTTCGCGCAGGCCGAGGGGCATGATCGTGATCTCCTGACCGATCCGGATCTTGCTGACGACCCGTTCGGGGACTCGAAAGTCGATCAATATATCGCTGCGGTCCGTGATGGTGGCCACGATATCTTGTGCATTCACGCGGTCTCCGACCTCGATGTCGGTGATGCCGACCCGGCCGGAGATCGGCGCGACGATCTGGCGTTGGGACAGGTCGAATTCCGCTTGGCGCACCGCCAGTTCCGCGCTGCGCAGGGCCACCTCGGTCGCGCGCAGGCGCACTTCGGTGACGGCGCCGGTCGACGAGAGCTGCTTGATGCGGGTTTCCTCGCGCTGCGCTTCTTCGAGGTTGATCTGCGCCTGTTCGAGGGCGATCGCTTCCTCTTCGTCCTGAAGCCGGGCGATGACGCTGCCGGCCTCGACCCGCGCGCCGGGCTGAAGGTTCAGCTCGGTGATGATGCCGCCCGCGTTGGCGCGCACGGTGACGGCACGTCTTGCCCGGCCGTCGCCGATGGCGGTGATGCGGTCCGCGATGGCGGTTTCGCCCACCGGGGCCACCATGACCTTGGACGGGCCACCGCCGCCCCATTGCCGCCCCGGTGCCTGTGCCGCTTCGGCCTGCGGAAACTGGATGCCCAGCAGATCGGGAATGCCCGTCCTTTCAAGCAGCGGGCGCGCCGCGGGAACGTAGGCGATCCAGACATACAGACCCGCGCAAAGCACGAGCACGAACAGGACAAGTTGCTGCAGGGCCTTCATCGGTGGGATCGCCGCCATGTTCCTAAAGATTGCGACAGCTTACCCGTTTCCGTGCGCGGAGACACCAGAATCATCGGTTTGCGGCGGCCTGCGCGGAATCAATTTTCCGTCAGGCGCCTAAAAAGCTGTCGCAGGTCCGCGGGCGGCAGGCCGATATGCTGCAGGTAGCCGTTGACGCTGCCATAGCGGTTGTCGATGTGGTCGAGCGTGGCGGCGATGGCCGGCGCCGGGCTCTCCAGCAGGCGGGCGTAGCTTTCCACGTCGCCGCCCCGCTCGCGGGAAAGATCGAGAAACTCCGCCACGAGGTCGGGAATGAAATCGGCGGTCAGCGTGTAATCGGCGATGATCTGGTCGCGATCCACATCGGCGATCCCCAGAAGCAGCGCCGCGACGATGCCGGTCCGGTCCTTGCCCGCCGTGCAGTTGAACAGCACCGCGCCCTCCTGCACCCCGGCCATGGCCGAGAGGATGTCGCGGATCGCCCCGGCGCGGGTTTCCAGCGCGGCGAGATAGAATGCCTCCAGCGGGTGCGCTTCTTCGACGGCGGCGAGGGACAGCGCCTCGGGCGAAAGATCGTCGAACAACGGCATGTTGGCGAAGTGCACGTCGGCGAAGGCCGCGAAGGGGTTGGGAGCGGTTGTCACCTCGTCTTCCGTCCGCAGGTCGATCACCATGCGGAGGCCCTCGTCGTGGAGGCGGGTGATCTCGGACGGGTCGATGCGGTGGAGGCTGTCGGCGCGCAGGAAACGGCGCCACGGGATCGTGCCGCCGGAGGCGGTGGTGTAGCCGCCGAGGTCGCGGATATTGTAGGCGCCCCTGACGGGCAGGTGTCGGGTCATCTGCGTCATGCGAAGGCCAGCAGCCGCGCACGGTCGATCATGCGCAGTTCCCTTGCCTCTGGCGAGAGCGGAACGAAACTGACGGAAAGACCGGAAGGGCGCCATTGGCAGATGCCCATGCCGGTGCCCTCGACGATGCGCAGGCCATCGGTTTCCAGCAGGTCGATGGTGGAATCCTGCCCGTTGGAGATGACGATCGGGATCCCGTGCCAGTGGTTGACTTGGTTGATGTGGATGTGTCCCGAGAGGATCCCGGCGACGTGGTGCCCCTCGAGCATCCCGGCCAGCCGTTCGGTGGCGGGCATGTCGATGCTGCCCCAGGGCAGGCCGTCGGCGTCGACGCGCGGCGGGTGGTGCATCACGATCACGCGGGGCAGGTCGGCATGGCGCGACAGCGCATTGGACAGGAATTCGAACTGCGCATCGCAGATGGTTCCGGCCACGTGGCCCGGTTTCATCGTATCCAGCGTGATGACGTGCATCCCGGCGTGCACGGCGTCGTGGAAATAGGGGGCATCGGACCCCGCGTTGCCCATGACCTCGTGAAAGGACGCGCGCTTGTCATGGTTGCCGAGCGCCATGACAAGCGGCGGTTTCAGGGGGGCGATGATCTCCTTCAGCAGGCGGTAGCTGTCCGCGTCGCCCATGTTGGTCAGGTCGCCGCTGGCGACGACGAAATCCGGCTGCCGTTCCATGCCGTTGATGATCTGCACGACCCGCTTGAGCGTCTCTACCGCGCCGGACTTGTCGCTCGGGTCCGGGGAGCGGGGGTGCGATACGTGCAGATCGGTCAGGTGGATGAATCGGGTCATGTGGATACTCCGGCGGCCTTGAGCAGGGTTTGCGTGTAGCTGTGGGCAGGATGGCGCAGGACACCGGCGGCGGGGCCGGTTTCGACGGGTTTGCCATGCTGCATCACCAGCAGATGATCGCAGATCGAGGCGACGACTGCCAGATCGTGGCTGATGAAAAGTATGCCGAGCCCGAGATCGTCCTGCAGGTCCATCAGCAGGTTCAGGATCTGGGCCTGCACCGACACGTCGAGGGCCGACACCGCTTCGTCCGCGACCAGAAGGGCAGGGCGGGTGACGATGGCCCGGGCGATGGCGATGCGCTGGCGCTGACCGCCGGAGAATTCATGCGGGTACTTCGTGCCGTCACGCGGGTGCAGGCCCACCTGTTCCAGTGCCTCGGCGGTGCGGCGGCCCGTGTCGGAATCGGTGCCGATGGCGCGCAGCGGTTCGGCGATGGACCAGCCCACGGTGCGGCGCGGGTCGAGCGATCCGAAAGGATCCTGATAGACCATCTGGAAGTGCCGCCTGCGCTTGCGCAACGCCGCGGCGGGCAGGGCGTGCAGGTCGTCGCCCTGGAACAGGATCCTGCCGGCATCGGGCTGCTCGAACGCCATGACCATGCGGGCGAGGGTCGATTTGCCGGACCCGCTTTCGCCGACGACGCCCAGCGTTTCGCCCGCGCGGATGGTGAAGCTGACGTCGTCCACCGCCGTCAGGACGGGCGCGGCGCCCAATACCGAGGTGCGCGGCAGCTTGTAGCGGCGCGTCAGGTTGCGCGCGTCAAGCAGGGGGGCCTCCGTCATGGCGTGCCCCCGGTCAACAGATGGCAGGCCGCGCTGCGGCTGCCGCCAAGATCGGTGCGGTTCGGCCTGACGGTGGCGCAGCGGTCGATCTGCACCGGGCAGCGGCCGGCGAAACGGCATCCCTCCGGCAGGTCGGGAAGCGAGGGCACGGTGCCGGGGATGGTGGGCAGGCGGGGCCGCGGCTGACCCGGCAGGCGGGCCTGTGCGACCGGGTCGGGCCGGGCCGCCAGCAGGCCGCGCGTGTAGGGATGGGCAGGCTCGGCCAGTACCGCGTCGGTCGGTCCGCGCTCGACCATGTCGCCGCCGTACATCACCACGATGTCGCGCGTGGCACGCGCCACGGCGGCAAGGTCATGGGTGATGAAGACCAGCGCCATGTCGCGCTGGCCGGTGAGCCGCACCAGCAGGTCGGTGATGCGCAGCGCGATGTTCGCATCGAGCGCGGTCGTGGGTTCGTCCGCGATCAGCAGCGCGGGGTTGCACGACAGTGCCAGTGCGATCAGCACGCGCTGCCGCTGACCGCCGCTGAGTTCGTGCGGGAATTGCCGCATCCGCGCGGCGGGATCGGGGATGCCGACTTCCTCGAACAGGGACAGCACCCGCTGCTCTGCGGCGCGGCGGCCCAGCCCTTCGTGGACCATGATCGGTTCGGCCACGGTGTCGCCCACCCGGACCAGCGGGTTCAGCGCCGCCATGGGTTCCTGAAAGATCATCGCGACGCGCCTTGCGCGGAGACGCTGCCAGTCCTTTTCCTCCGCGTGGGTCATGTCCTGTCCGTCGATGCGCAGCGCCCCGGTAAGGCGCGCGCCCTCGGGAGACATGCCCATCAGGCAGAGGGCCAGCATGGTCTTGCCCGACCCGCTTTCGCCGACGATGCCGAGCCGGTCGCCCGGACGGATCGTGAGACTGGCGTTGCGCAGGGCGGTGGCCGATCCGAAGGAGGCCGAAAGGTTGTCGAGTTCGAACATCTAACGCTCCCGTGCGAGGCGCGGATCGGTCATGTCGCGCAGCCCGTCGCCGAGGAGACCGAAGCCCAGAACGGCGGCGACGATGCAGAGGCCCGGATAGATCGCCAGCTGCGGGGCGAGGTACATTAGCGTCTGCGCCTCGGACAGCATCCGGCCCCAGCTGGATGCGGGGGGTTGCGCGCCGAGCCCGAGGTAGGACAGTGCCGCCTCGGCCAGGATGGCGACGGCGAATTCGATGGTGCCCTGCACGATCACCGCGGCGGCGATGTTGGGCAGGATGTGGTCGCGGCTGATGGCAAAGCGGTTCATGCCGGCGGCCCGCGCCGCCGAGACGTAATCGAGCGTCCAGACCTGGTTGGCCGAGCCGCGCGCGACACGGGCGAAGACCGGTATGTTGATGAACGCGATGGCGAGCACCGCGTTGGTCAGCGAGGGGCCGAAAACCGCCGCCAGCATGATCGCGAAAAGCAGCGCGGGGAAGGCGAAGCCGAGGTCGGCCAGCCGCATCACCCCGTCCTCGACCCAGCCGCCGATGGCGGATGCCGTCAGCCCCAGCGCCACGCCCACGGACCCGCCGAGCAGGACGGCGATCAGCGCCACCGCCATGGAATTGCGGGCCGCCGCCATCAGCTGGCTGACCACGTCGCGGCCCAGCTGGTCGGTGCCCAGCCAGTGGACGGCGGAGGGATCCGCGAACTTGTCGCGGATGTTCATCGCGGTCGGGTCGTGCGGGGTCCAGACCAGCGACAGGGCGGCGGTGCCGACGACCAGCGAGACCAGCACGGCGCCGATCACGAAGTTGGCGGGCAGGCGGCGGGTCATGCGCGGGCCTTCAGGCGGGGGTCGATCACGACATATAGCAGGTCGACCACGAAATTGGCGGTCACGACGATGGCGGCGAACAGCATCACCAGCGCCTGAACCGTCGGAAGGTCGCGGTTGGAGATCGACTGGAAGATCAGCCGCCCCAGGCCGGGAAGGTAGAACACGTTCTCGATGACGATGGTGCCGGTGACCAGCGCGGCGAACTGCATGCCGACGATGGTGACGATGGGCACCAGCGCATTGGGCAGCACGTGACGCCACAGCACCCGGCGGCGCGACAGCCCGCTGGCGCGGGCGGTGCGTACGAAATCCTGCCGCATGACTTCGAGCGCGGAGGACCGGGTCACGCGGGCCAGCACCGCCGATTGCACCAGAGCCAGCGCGATGGTGGGCAGGATCAGCGACCGCGCGGCGGCGACGGGATCGGACCAGCCGGCAAAGCCGCCCGGCGGCAGCCAGCGCAGCTTGACCGCGAAAAGCAGCACCAGCAGCATCGACAGCCAGAAGGCGGGCACCGCGATCCCGAGCTGGCTGAGGAACATCACGCCCCAGTCTCCGACACGGCGGTGCCGCGCGGCGGCGCCGATACCCATCGTCAGGGCCAGCACCAGCGTGGCGATCATCCCGGCGACGGCCAGCGCCACGGTCATGCCCAGCCTTTCCCCGATCAGGGTGGACACGGGCACGCCGAACGAATGGCTGATGCCGAAGTCACCCTGCACCGCGTGCCAGACCCACGAGAAATACCGCGAGACCACGGGTTCGTTCAGGCCAAGCTGGTCGCGCAGGGCGGCCAGCGCGTCATCCGTCGCGTCGAGGCCAAGAATGGTGAGCGCCGGGTCGCCCGGCAGCACGTTCATGACCGCGAATACGACGATCGAGACTGCCAGCAGCGTCAGGATGAAACCGGCGGTCCGGCGGAGCAGGAAATACGTCATGCGGTCGGCAGGATAGGGGGGGACGGGGCCCGCGGCGGGTCAGACCCGCGCGGGCCCCTGTCTTCAGCCCGCGTTGCTCACGCCCTTGAGCGGCATGTAGAGAACCGGCGAAGAGGACCAGTAGCCTTCGACACCGGTGCGGAAGACGCCCAGCAGGGGAAGCTGGAACAGGAAGGCGTGCACGGACTGGTCGGCCAGATATTCCTGCCCCTGCTTCAGCAATTCGTTGCGCTTGTCGGCGTCGGCCTCGGTTTCGATCTGGTTCCACAGGGCCGTGAATTCGGCATCGTCGTAGCCGTAGAAATAGTCGGGCCCGCGCGCGAAGTTGCCCATGTCGTTGGGCGAGGTATGCGCGATGATCGTCATGTCGTAGTTCTTCTTCTTGTAGACCTCGTCGATCCAGAAGCCCCATTCCACGTTCTCGACCTTGGCGTCGATGCCGGCGTTGGAAAGCTCCTGCTGGATGATCTCGGCCGAGCGGGTGGCATAGGGGAACGGCGGCACCCGCAGGGTCATGGTGGTGCCCTCGACACCCGCATCGGCGAACATCTGTTTCGCCTTTTCGGTGTCATGCGGGTACTTGCCGGTCAGGTCCACGTAAGCAGCGCCGTGGGGCGGATAGAAGCTGCCGATGGGCACGGCCTGTCCGTACATCGCGCCTTCGATTATTTCCTCGCGGTCGATGGCGGTGGCCACGGCGCGGCGCACCTCGATGTTGTCGAAAGGCGCCTTGGCGTTGTTCATGGCGAGAATTACCTCGCCCTCGGTCGAGCCGATGTTGACGCGGAACCGCGGGTCGGCTTCGAACTGCGGCAACAACTCTGGCGCGGGGAATCCGGGGAAGGCGTCCAGCTCTTCGGCCATCATCGCGGCGGTCGCGGCAGCGGGATCGGAGATGAAACGGAACTCGACCTTGTCGAGCGCCACGTTCTCCGCATCGCGGTAGTCCTCGTTCTTGACCAGCGTCAGACGGTCGCCGCGTGTCCAGCTTTCCATCCTGAAGGGGCCGGTGCCGACGGGATCGGTGTTGTTGGTGTCTGCCGATTCAGGCGCGACGATGGAACTGTCGCCCTGTCCCATGTTGAACAGGAAGAAGGCGTCCTTGTTCTTCAGCTTGATCTCGACGGTCTGCGGGTCAACCGCGGTGACGGACTCGATCGGCTTGAAGATGTCCTTGGACGGGTTCGTGCTGTCCTCGGCCATGGCGCGGTCGAAGGAAAACACCACGTCTTCGGCATCGAAAACCGTGCCGTCATGGAACTTCACGCCCGAGGCGAGGGTGAACGTGTAGGTCAGCCCGTCGTCCGACACGGTCCAGTCGGTCGCGAGGTTCGGGCCAACTTCGCCGTTCTCGGCCACGATGGTCAGCGATTCGTAGACGTTCATCGTCAGCATGCCGTCGATCGACGCCGTGGCGTCCGCCGTCGGGTCCAGCGATGTCGGTTCCTGTTGCAGGCCGACGCGCAGGGTATCCGCCAAGGCGGACAGGGGCGCGGTCGCCAGTCCGGCCGTGAGGGCGATAAGGGAAAGTGCGGTCAGTTTCGGTAGGCCAGGCATGTGCGGAACTCCTTGCTGGACGTGGGAAGCGGGCCGGGGGGCCGGGGTGCTTGGGTCCAGTCTGCGCAGTCGGGCGTTCAGGGTCAATGCATATGCATGGGAAGTCACCAAAACATCGCAAAGCTGCAATCGGACTGTCGCGATCAGCTGAGCCGGCTTTTCAGCAGATCACCCGTCCGCGCGAGGATCGGGTAGCCGACCATGCTGAACGAGGTGTTGATCTGCTTGAGCGAGCGCAGGGTTTCCTGGTGGATGCTGCTGGTCTCGATGCTTTCGGTCAGCCCCTCGCGCAGGCGACCCAGGTGGTTGCGCTGCAGCTTCTGTTCCACGGTACGGACCTTTTCCTTGGCCTCGACGAGGTCGCGCGCTTCTGCCGGGTTCTGGTTCATCATGACGTTCAGCGCGAGGTGGACGTTGCCCTGCACGCGATCGAGGAAATCGCTGATCTCGCGCCGGCCCACCTCGGAGAAGGCGACGCCTTCGTTGTCGCGGCGTCGGGCCAGCGTCAGCAGGCTGCGCACGATCGTGTCCGACGCCGCCTCCAGCGCGGTGGAGATCCCGGCCAGTTCCATCGACCGCTTGCCCAGTTCCTCGTCCAGCCCGCCCCGGCCAAGCTGGGCGAGGTACAGCTTGATCTCGAAGTGGATCTTCTTGACCGTCTTGTCCTGTTCGCGGATGGCGGTGGCCGCGGCGGCGTCCCATTGGTCGTAGAGCGGGTCGATGGCATTCAGCATCCCCTCGATCTTCTGGCCCATGCGCAGCAGTTCGCGCGCGGTGGAATCGAGCCCGCGTCCCGGCCTGTCCATCGCGGCGGGGTCGAGCGCGCTGATCTCGGCCAGGGTTGCGGCCTCGCGGTCCGCCTTGCCGGTGATCAGTTTCGCGCACAGCGCGCAGAGCGGATGGATGAGCCCCAGCGCCACCAGCGCCAGCGCCGCGTTGAACGCGAGGTGGAGGTTGATCGCCTGGCGGCTTGCCTCGGCACCCAGATAGCCCAAAAGGTCGGGCCGCTGGGACAGGACGAGAAGCAGCAGGGCGGCCCCGCCGCCGCGCAGCAGCAAGTTGGCGCAGATCATCTGGCGTGCCGGGGCGGGCGAGGCGAGCGTGAGCACGTAAGCGATGAAGGCGCCGCCGAGGTTCGCCCCCAGCACCATCGCCGCCGCCCCTTCCACGGGCAGCAGGGACTGCGACGCCAGCGTGACGAATAGCAGCACCGCCGCGACGCTGGAATGGACGGCCCATGCAAAAAGCGCCCCGACCGCGAAGGCGGAGAAGATGTCGCGCCCGAGGTAGGCCATGACCGCCTGCGTGCCGGTGCTGTCCACCATCGGCGCGGTCGCGTCGCGGATCATGTCGAGCGACAGGAAGATCAGCGCGAGACCGATGAGGATCCGCCCCGTCTGGCGCACCGTCCCCGACCGGCCGCGCAGGAACAGCACCACGCCTGCCAGAAGCAGGAGCGGCACGAGGAAGTCCTGCCGGATCAGCAGGATCTGCGACACGACGGCCGATCCGACATCCGCGCCCAGCAGGATCGCCAGCCCGATGGCCGGCACAAGGCTTCCCTTGGCCACGAAGTTCGCCACCAGCACCGCCACGGCGGTCGAGCTTTGCAGGAAGACGGCGGCCAGTGTCCCGGTGCCCGCGGCCAGCGCCCGGTTGCCCGAGGCGCGCCGCAAGGCCTGACGCAGCTGCGGAGCGAAGGCGCGTTCGACCCCGGTGCGCACCAGCCGCACGGACCAGATCAGCAGCGCGGCGGCACCTGCGATGTGCAGGAGGAAGGACAGGAGAGCGGGTTCTTGCAAGGCGGGTCTTTCGTGGCTCGGCGGGCGGCGGGCGCCCGGACTTGGTATGTAACAGTTTCGTAACGATAGACCAGATGCGCTCTTTGGCAGGTCGCGGGGGCGCGTGCCGGAAAAAACTCGGCTGTTCTTCGGGGCGTCATACGCCCGTTACAGAACGGGTAGATACCGCGCCCAGTCTGAAACTTGAATGATGTATTGCCAGCGAAGGTTGTGACCTACTACGCTGGCGGCGACAATCCAGAGGGGGAGAAGCCAAATGAAGATGCGAAACACGATGATGGCCAGCGTTGCGGCCGTGATGGCGGCGGCGCCCGCGATGGCCCAGACCGAGATCGAGTTCTGGCACGCCTTCACCGGACGCCTGGGCGAACTGGTGGCCGAGCAGGTCGAGACCTTCAACGGATCGCAGTCCGATTACGTTGTGAACGCCACCCACAAGGGAAACTACTCCGAGACGCTGAACGCGGGCATCGCCGCCTTCCGCGCGGGGGAACAGCCGGACATCCTGATGGTGTTCGAGGTCGGCACCGCCACGATGATGGCCGCCGAGGGTGCGATCAAGCCGGTCTATGAAGTGATGGCCGACGCGGGCGCCGATTTCGACCCGGACGCCTTCATCGGGTCGGTCAAGGGGTACTACACCACCGCGGACGGCCAGATGCTGTCCATGCCGTTCAACTCGTCCACGCCGGTTCTGTGGGTGAACCGCGATGCGCTGGAGGCGGCCGACATCGACCCTGACGTCGATCTGAGCACATGGGAACAGGTCGGCGAGGTGCTGGATACCCTCAAGGCGTCGGGCAACGATTGCCCCCTGGTCACCGCATGGCAAAGCTGGATTCACCTCGAGAACCTGAGCGCCTACCACAACGTGCCCTTCGCCTCCGAGGCCAACGGTTTCGGCGGAGTGGGTACGGAGCTTGAGCTGAATGGCCCGGTGCAGACCAAGCACATCGAGACGATGGGTCAGTGGGCCAAGGACGGCAAGTTCATCTACACGGGCCGCCGCAACGAGGGCGGCGCGAATTTCCGCAGCGGTGAATGCGCGCTCTTTACCGAAAGTTCCGCGGGCTACGCCGGCATCAAGTCCGAGGCGACCTTCGATTTCGACGTGCGGCCGCTGCCGTACTGGTCCGACGTCGAAGGGGCGCCGCAGAACACGATCATCGGCGGTGCGTCGCTGTGGGTGATGGCCGGCCAGTCTGACGCGGAGTACGAGGGCGTCGCCGCCTTCCTGAACTTCCTGTCCTCGCCCGAGGTGCAGGCCAAGTGGCACCAGGACACCGGCTATCTGCCGATTACGCAGGCCGCTGCGGACCTGACGCGTGAGCAGGGCTTCTACGAGGAGAACCCCGGCACCGATATCGCGGTCAAGCAGATGACAGCCAAGGAGCCGACCGAGAACTCCAAGGGTCTGCGCCTGGGGTCCTTCGACCAGATCCGCGGCATCATCGACGAGGAACTGGAAGCGGTCTGGGCCGGTGACAAGGATGCGCAGGGGGCGCTGGACAGCGCGAAACAGCGTGGCGACGAGCTGCTGCGCCGCTTCGAGCAGGCCAACCGCTGAAACGGGCGGGGAGGGGGACGGTCAGCCGTCCTCCTTCTCCGCATTCCCGAGGCGGGCGATGATGTGCTTGAAATGATCCTGACCGCTCCTGAAGACGGCCAATATGCGGATGACGCGCGTGTCCGTATCGGGACGGAACCAGAAAATGCAGCGTTCTATCGTGACGTGCCGTATTCCGACCAGAAGGTCGGGATGCTTGGTACCCACATGCGGCATGTCGGCAAGCCGTTCCGCGATGTCCAGCATCCTGACGATCCCGGTGCGCGCCAGGGCCATCGCATCGTCCGGTGCATGGCCGAACGCGATCTGCGATTTCAGCAGATGCGCATGGTGAAGTTCGAGATCGACATAGGCTTCTTCGGAAATTTCAATCGTCCAGGTCAATCCTGCCCGCCTTTTCGTCCAACGTCCGCATCATGTTCTCGCGGAACGTCGACAACGGGACGAAGCCACCTTTCGCGCGGCGTTCAAGAAGGGTGCGAAACGCCTCTTTCTCCGCCTCGTATTCCTCGTCCTCCTTCCGCTTGGCCTCCAGCGCTTGCTGGATCACGGCGGAGGTGGACGAAAACCGGCCTTCGGCCACCTGCTTGCGGGCGTATTCGGCCTGTTGATCCGAAATGGAGACTGAGATCTTGACGGTCATGGCGGAACTCCTTTGCATCAAGGTGCTACCCAGTCGCACCGGAGTCAAGTGATGGAAAAGCGCGTCACCTTCAAGGGCGTTTGGCTGCCGCTGCTGCTGGTTCTGCCGCAGATGATCATCACGGCGGTCTTCTTCTTCTACCCGGCGGGGCAGGCGATCTGGCAGTCGCTGTTCATTCCCGATCCCTTCGGCCTGTCGATGCAGTACGTGGGCCTTGGCAATTTCGAATACCTGCTAAGCAACTCCTATTACCGTGCGAGTTTCGTCACCACCGCGATCTTTTCCGTCGCCGTGACGGTGGTGTCGATGGGCGTCGCGCTTTACCTCGCCGTGCTGGCGGACCGGCTGATCAAGGGGTCGGGTGTCTACCGGACGCTGTTGATCTGGCCTTACGCCGTGGCGCCTGCCGTGGCCGGGGTGCTGTGGCTGTTCATGTTCAACACGCGCGTGGGCGTGGTGACATGGTACCTCGGGATGCTGGGCTATGACTGGAACCACGTCCTGAACGGGGACGAGGCGATGACCCTTGTCGTCATCGCGTCCGCATGGGGGCGGATCAGCTATAACTTCCTGTTCTTCCTCGCCGGTCTGCAGGCGATCCCGCGCAGCGTGATCGAGGCGGCGGCAATCGACGGCGCGCGGTTCTGGACCCGGTTTCGCACCATCGTCTGGCCGCTGCTGTCACCGACGACGTTCTTCCTGCTGGTGGTGAACATCGTCTATGCCTTCTTCGAGACCTTCGGCGTGATCCATACGATCACCAGCGGCGGGCCGCAGCAATCGACCACGATCCTCGTCTACAAGGTCTACAAGGACGGGTTTGTCGGGCAGGACCTTGGATCGTCGGCGGCGCAATCGGTGATCCTGCTGCTGATCGTCGGGGCGCTGACCATCGTGCAGTTCAAATTCATCGAACGCAGGGTGCATTACTGATGTCGGGAATGGTCGAGAAACGCGGTTTCGGGCATTGGATGACCCATGTGGGACTGATCATCGGGCTGCTGTTCATCTTCTTCCCGATCTGGCTGGCCTTCGTCGCCTCGACGGTGTCGCAACCCGAGATCGTGAAGCCGCCGATGCCCTTGCTGCCGGGTGACCAGTTCTTTGAAAACTACCGCAAGGCGCTGGTGTCCGGCATCAATGCGCCGGTGGCGCTGATGATGCTGAATTCGCTGGTGATGGCGCTGGGGATCACCTTTGGCAAGATCGTGATCTCGCTGCTGTCGGCCTTCGCGATCGTCTATTTCAAGTTTCCGGGGCGGCGCCTGTTCTTCTGGCTGATCTTCCTGACGCTGATGCTGCCGGTCGAAGTGCGCATTGTCCCGACCTACGAGGTCGTGGCGAACTTCGGCATGCTGAACAGCTATTCCGGGCTGATCTTTCCGCTGATTGCCAGCGCCACGGCGACCTTCCTGTTTCGCCAGTTCTTCATGACCGTGCCGGACGAACTGGCCGAGGCGGCGCGCGTGGACGGGGCGAAACCGATGCGCTTCTTCTGGGACATCCTGCTGCCCATGAGCCGCACGAACATCGCGGCGCTTTTCGTGATCCTGTTCATCTACGGCTGGAACCAGTACCTGTGGCCTTTGCTGATCACGACGGACCCGTCGATGAACACCATCGTCATGGGGATCAAGCAGATGTTCCCGAGCGGCGACGACATCGCGGACTGGCCGGTCATCATGGCGACTTCCATCCTGGCGATGATCCCGCCGGTCATCGTGGTGATCAGCATGCAGAAGCTGTTCATCCGCGGCCTCGTAGACAGTGAGAAATAGAGTATGGCGACAGTCAGCCTGGACGGCATCAAGAAGACATTCGGCAAGACCGAGGTGATCCACGGCATCGACATGGAGATCGAGGACGGCGAGTTCATCGTGATCGTCGGGCCGTCGGGCTGCGGCAAGTCCACGCTGTTGCGTATGGTGGCGGGGCTGGAGACCGTGACCGAGGGCGAGGTGCGGATCGGCGGCGCGCGGGTGAACGACCGCGAACCGATGGAGCGCGACATCGCCATGGTGTTCCAGAACTACGCGCTTTATCCCCACATGTCGGTTTTCGACAACATGGCTTACGGGCTCAAGATCGCGGGCACCCCCAAGGCCGAGATCGCCGAGCGGGTGAACGAGGCGGCGGCGCTGCTGCAACTGGGCGACTACCTGAAACGGCGGCCGCGCGAGTTGTCCGGCGGGCAGCGCCAGCGCGTTGCCATGGGACGCGCCATCGTGCGCAAGCCCTCGGCGTTCCTGTTCGACGAGCCGCTGTCGAACCTCGACGCCAAGCTGCGGGTGCAGATGCGGCTGGAGATCAAGCAGTTGCAGCGTCGGCTGGGGGTCACTTCGCTGTACGTGACCCACGACCAGGTGGAGGCGATGACCCTTGCCGACCGGATGATCGTGATGAACGCGGGCCGCGCGGACCAGATCGGCGCGCCGCTGGAGGTCTACGCGAACCCGCAGACCGAATTCGTCGCCGGTTTCATCGGCTCGCCGCCGATGAACTTTCTGCCCGCCGGTCTGGCGACGGACGCGCCGGAGGGGGCAAAGACGCTGGGCGTCCGGCCGGAGAACATGGTGCTGGCGGGGCAGGGGACCGCGGCGACCGCGATCTACAACGAGGCACTGGGCGCCGAAACGCTGGTGCATGTGGACCTCGCCGACGGCACCCGCGCCACCGTGCGTCAGGATGCCAATGTGCCTCTGCCGACCGAAGGCGCCGCCGTTCACCTGCAGTGGCGGGACACCGACCGGATATTCTTTGACACGGAGGGCCGACGGTGCTGATCTGGCGGCATGGGGAAACGTCCGGCTGTCACGTCGCTGTCACATCTCGATACTACGACCCGGACGTCCGGCGCGGCCTGACCGCGCCGGCAAACATTGGAGAAGATACATGAAAACCATTCTGACAACCGTTGCCGCCGTGGCGCTCTGCTCGGCCGCGCAGGCGGACACGCTGCGCCTTCTCACCTGGGGAGGCTACGCCCCCGAGAACGTGATCGAGATGTTCGAGGCCGAGACCGGCCATACCGTCGAGGTGACGAAATCCAACAACGAGGAAATGATCGCGAAGCTGCGCGCGACCAACGGCGGCGGCTTTGACCTTGCCCAGCCGAGCCAGGACCGCATCGCGGGTCCGCAGGCCGAATTCGGCATCTACAAGCCGCTCGACATGTCCAAGATCGATACGAGCCTGTTCATCCCCTCGATGCTGGAAGCGACCAAGGGCAACACCACGGTGGACGGCGAAGTCTATGGCGTGCCGCACGTCTGGGGCACCTCGGGTCTGGTGGTGAACACGGCGGAAGCCGCCGACGTCAAGGATTACACCGACCTTTGCAACGAGGACGTGTCTGGCAAGGTGTCCTACCGGCTGAAGCGCCCGACGCTGATCGGGTTCGCCTATGCCATGGGTCTCGATCCCTTTGCCGCCTACGGCGACGAGGCGGCCTACAAGGACATCCTCGATCAGGTCGAAGCCAAGCTGATCGAGTGCAAGCCCAACGTGAAGACCTACTGGGACGGCGGAGATGAGTTGAAGAACCTCCTGCGCTCGGGCGAGGTGGTCGCGTCCATGGCATGGGACACCGGCGGCTGGCAGCTGAACGACGACAACGCCGACATCACCTTTGTCGCGCCGGAATCGGGCGCGTTGGGCTGGATCGACACCTTCGTGCTTCCCGCACGCGGCCGGGCGGACGATGCCGCCTACGCCTGGATCAACTTTGTCATGAAGCCGGAAATCGCGGCGATGATCACCGCATCCGCCGGCAACTTCACCGCGTCCAAGGGCGGCGATGCGAATGTCGACGACGCGCTGAAGGCCAAGTACCAAGCCAGCTTCCCGCAAGAGGCCATCGACAACATCAAGTGGTATCCGCCGGTGCCCGCCGGGCTGGAGGCGCTGGAAGGTGCCGCGCTTGACCGGATCAACGCCGCCAACTGAGCGCGCGACGCATGATCGAAGGGAAGCGCGGCCATCGCGCTTCCCGAACTTTTTTGAAGGCCCCCCGCATGAGTGCAATACCCGACCTCGAATGTCGTGACATCTCGAAGAGTTTCGATGATTTCAAGGCGGTCGACCACGTCAGTTTCAGTGTCCCGCAGGGCAAGTTCTTTTCCATCCTCGGTCCGTCAGGCTGTGGCAAGACGACCCTGTTGCGGATGATCGCGGGGTTCCAGAAACCGTCGAGCGGGGATCTGCTGATCAAGGGGCGGTCGGTGGTGGACGTGCCGCCGAACAAGCGGCCCGTGTCGATGGTGTTTCAGCACCTGGCCCTGTTCCCGATGATGAACATCGGCGCGAACGTCGGTTTCGGCCTGCGCCAGCGCGGCGTGAACAAGACGGACGTGAAGAAGCAGGTGGAGCGCGTTCTGGAACGCGTGGGGCTGGCCGGGGTCGCGGACCGGGCGGTCAGTTCGTTGTCGGGTGGCCAGAAACAGCGTGTGGCCATCGCCCGCTGCATGGTGCTGGAGCCGGATGTTCTGCTGCTGGACGAACCCTTGGGCGCGCTGGACCTCAAGCTGCGCGAACACATGAAGATCGAGCTCAAGCAGCTTCAGTCGGAATTCAACACCACGTTTGTCTACATCACCCACGACCAGTCCGAGGCGCTGGTGATGTCGGACCAGATCGCGGTGATGAACCGCGGTGTCTTTGAACAGGTGGGCACGGCGAAGGAGCTGTACTACGAACCGAAGACCGCCTTTGTCGCCGGGTTCGTGGGCGAGGCGAACCGCATCGCCGCCACGGTCGAGGACGCGGGCGCGGGCCTGTTGACACTGCGAACGGAGGCAGGCCAGCCCCTGCGTGGCGTGGCGGCGGCAGAGGGGCTGGCGCGGGGCGATCGGGCCGAGGTCTTTGTCCGGCCCGAGGCCGTGCGCCTGTCGCGGACGGGTGGAGACACGGACGGCAACACCGGCGCGGGTACGGTGCAGAGCGTGCTGTTCAATGGCGCGAATTCCCATGTGCTCTTGCGCGACGCGCAAAGCGGGGCCGAGATCACGGTCGCGCTGCCGCAGACCGGGGAGTTCCGCGATCTGAACCAGGGCGACACCCTGCACTATCGCTGGGCCCCGGACCAGACGCGGGTCTACGCCCGTGGCTGACCGGTCGAAGCTGACATTCTATCTTTTGCTGGCGCCGCTGATGCTGTGGCTGGTGACACTCATCATCCTGCCGCATGTGGGGATGTTCATCGTATCGCTGCGCGAAAAGGTCGGCGTGCGTGAATATGAAACCAGCTTTGCCAACTACGCGGTGTTCTTCAACGAGCCGCTTTACTGGAACACTTTCGCGCGCACCGCCTATATGTCCATCGCGGCCACGGTGCTGACGCTGCTGATCGGCTTTCCCATCGCCTATTACATTGCCAAGCTGACGCGCGGGCGCAGCAAGACGACGCTGTTCCTGATGTGCCTGATCCCGTTCTGGGTCAGCGAGCTGGTGCGCACATTCGGCTGGATGATCCTCCTGCGCGAGACGGGCATCTTTTCGAACCTGCTGCAATACGTGGGGCTGGCCGATGCCCCGGTCGAGATGCTGTACAATGACGCCGCGATCATGGTGGGGCTGGTCTATACGTCGATGCTGTTCATGGTGGTGCCACTGGTCACGACGCTGGACAGCCTTGACGACAGCCTGATCGAGGCGAGCTATGACCTGGGCGCCAGCGGTTTCGCAATCCTGCGCGAGATCGTCATTCCCCATGCCATGCCGGGCATCGTGTCGGGCTGCATCGTCGTATTCATGCTGTCGCTCGGCAATTACCTGACCCCGATCCTCTTGGGTGGCAAGGACAGCCTGTGGTTCACTGGGCTGATCTACAGCCAGTTCATCACCCGCTTCAACTGGGAGCTGGGATCGGCCTTCGGCTTCCTGCTGCTGGCCCTGTCCTCGGTCATCGTGTTCGCGGGGCTGAAACTGACCCGGCAATCGCTGGGCAAGACGATGGGGCAGGCATGATCACCGGCATCCCCCAGAGCGGCGCGTTCAAGTGGACATACCGGGCCTATGTCGCGCTTTTCTTTCTGTTCCTGGCGCTGCCGCTGGTCACAGTCTGCGTCTTTGCCTTCAACGACTCGGTGTTTCCGTCGCTCCCGTGGGAGGGGTTCACCTGGGCCTGGTTCTTTGGTGATGAGGCCCCCTTCATCGGGGTGTTCCACGAAAGGCCGATCCTGCGCTCCATCGTGACGTCCGGCATCGTGGCCTTCTGGGTATCGCTTTTGTCGGTCGCGGTGGGCACCTGCAACGCGTTCCTGTTCGTCCGTCATGATTTTCCGGGCAAGGGCTTTCTCTACATCCTGATGCTGTTGCCGCTGATCATCCCCGGCATCATCCTCGGCATTTCGATTCTTGTCTTTTCCTCGTCGGTGGCGAACACCCTGGAAGATGCGACGGGTCTGTGGTTCGACGGGTTGCGGCCCGGTCTGATCCTTGTCGTGCTGGGACAGTTTTCCTTCATCACGACCTTCGCCACGCTGGTCATCTCTGCCCGGTTGCAGAAGTTCGATCCGGCGCTGGAGGAAGCGGCGCTGAACCTCGGTGCCACCCGGTGGGGGGCGGTGCGGGCGATCACGCTGCCGTTCCTTTATCCCGCGATGGGTGCCGCGGCGGTGGTGGCGGTGCTGATGAGTTTCGAGAACTTCAACACCACGCTGATGCTGGTGGGGTCCGACGCACCGCTGACCATCACGATGTTCGACCGTCTCAAGCTGGGGTCCACGCCGGTGCTGAACGCCGTGTCGCTCTTGCTGATCGTGGTGTCGGCGCTTCTGGGGCTGGCATCGCTGCTGCTGCAACGCCGCCGCGACTAGGCGCGCTGTCAGCCCGCGAGGTGGGCGTCGATGAAATCCGCGATCTGCGCGTTGATCTCGGGCGTGTGCATGTTGGGGGTCGCATGGCCGCCATCGGGAACGTGGATCATCCGCGCCACGCCGCCCGCCGCCTCCAGCTGGGCCTGCAGGTTGTAGCTTTCGGTGATCGGAACGACCGTATCGGCTTCGCCATGGATCAGCAGGAACGGCGGGCTGTCACCGTTGCAGTAGGCTACCGGACTGGCGCGCCACGCGGCCTGCGGCGCCGAGAAGACGGTCTGGCCCAGCAGTTGCGTCACCGGTGCTGACAGAAGGCTGTCCCGGCCTGCGCAGAGCGTGATCAGGTTGGACGGACCATAGTAGTCGACGACCGCCCGGATCCGGCAGGGAGGCGGTGGACCGAATGCCGGCTCGGACGTGGCCAGCGCCGCCAGCGCGGCCAAGTGCCCGCCCGCGGACAGCCCCAGCAGGGCGAGCCCGTTCATGTCGATCCCGTGTTGGGGCGCGATCCGTGTCAGCAGGGCGAGGCCCGCGTTCACGTCTCTCACCTGCGCCGGAAAGACCGCGTGCTGCGACAGCCGGTATCCAAGGCTGGCGACGGCGTAGCCGCGCTCGAGCATGTACCACGCGCGCACGATCTTGCGGTCCCGCCGGGCCCAGCTTCCCCCGTGGATATAGGCCACGACACCCCGGATCGGTGCGTCCGGCAGGTACAGATCGAGCTTCTGCCTTTCGTGCGTCCCGAAGGGAATGTCGGGGAGAATTCTCGTCCCCGGAGGCGGCGGAATATCCGGCATGGATGTCGGATCGATGGGCATGGCTGTCCTTTCGAATGTGTGCCCCATCCTGCTGCGCCGCCCCCGGCGGCGACAAATGAAACCGGGTTCGAAACTCAAAACCTGTAGTTATGAAAAGCTGCCGGAAGTACCTGAAAAGTCATGAGCAATAGTTATGAATTGGTCATCAATCGGTATTTTTTCTCGCAGTCCAAGGCCTCTACGCTCCTGTTGAGTGATGTAGACCTAACTTAACAGGGAGTTCTGGCCAGTAATGTCCATTATACCGATGATCTCGGACTTTCATGCCGACATGACGGCGTGGCGTCGCGACTTTCATGCGAATCCGGAATTGAACTACGAGGAAGAACGCACCTCCGACCGCGTTGCATCCCTGCTCGAGAGTTGGGGTATCGAAGTTCATCGCGGTTTCGGCAAGACCGGCGTGGTGGGCGTGCTGCGGCAGGGCAACGGGCCGGGTGCCATCGGATTGCGCGCCGACATGGATGCGTTGCCGATGCAGGAGCAATCCGAATTGCCCTACAAATCCACCAAGGACGGCGTGATGCATGCCTGCGGCCATGACGGCCATACGACGATGCTACTGGGGGCGGCACGGTATCTGGCCGAAACGCGCAATTTCTCGGGCACGGTAGTGTTCATCTTTCAACCCGCCGAAGAACGCGGATCGGGTGGCAAGGCGATGATCGCCGACGGACTGTTCGAGAAGTTTCCATGCGATACCGTATGGGCCGTGCATAATACGCCGACCCTTCCCAAGGGGACGGTCGCCGTGCGGTCGGGCCCGGTGATGGCGGCGGTGGACGGGATGCGTATCCTGATCAAGGGGAAGGGATGCCACGGCGCACGGCCCCATGCGGGCAACGACCCGATTTCGGTCGGGGTGCAGTTGCACACCGCCTTCCAGCACGTGGTCACCAAGAATATCGACCCGGTGGAAACCGCGCTGGTCAACGTCACGCAGTTCCATGCAGGGACCGCGGTCAACGTGGTGCCCCCCACCGCGGAGCTTGCCGCGACCATCCGCACCTTCAGCGAGGATGTCCGCCAGACCATCAAGCGGCGCGTTCACGAGGTCGTCCGGGGTATGGAGGCCGTTTATGGCGTCGAGATCGATCTCGACTACCGGATGGGTTGCGCACCGACGGTCAACACGGTCACCGAAGCGGAGACCGCCGACCGCGTGCTGTCCGGGATCGTCGGGAGCGAGGCGGTCCAGCGGGACAACCCGCCCACGGCGGGGGGTGAGGACTTTGCCGACATGCTGGCGGTGCTGCCCGGGGCCTATGTCCATATCGGCGCCGGAAAGACCGATCAGGATCCGGGTCTTCATCACCCCTCGTACGACTTCAACGACGAAATCCTCCCGATCGGGGCCTCCTACTTTGCGGCGCTGGTCGAGGATCAATTGCGCCAGGACACCTGAGCGCCAACCAACGGGAGAAACGCATGAAACCCATTCATTGTCTCACGGCATCTGCCCTGGCGGGGATCGCAGCGCTGGCCGTCGCAGGGCCCGCCACGGCACAGGACAACGTCCTGCGCTGGTCGTCGCAGGCTGCCATATCCAATCTTGACCCGCACGGCACCACCGGCGCGCTGCCGCTTTCGATCCTTGGCAACGTCTATGAACCGCTGGTCGGAAGGGACGCCGACATGCAGCTCGAACCGGTGCTGGCCGAAAGCTGGGAAGTGGTGAACCCCACCACATGGCGGTTCAAGCTGCGCGACGGCGTGACGTTTCACAACGGCAACACCTTCAACGCGGACGACGTGATCTTTTCGATGGAGCGCGTCGGCAACAAGTACTCGTTCCTGCGCGACCGGGTGGCGATGATCGAGGAGATGAACAAGATCGACGATCTGACCATCGAGTTCGTGACCAAGGTGCCCTATCCGATCCTGCCGGAAAGCTGGACCTCCATCTACATGATGGACAAGGAATGGTCCGAGGAGAATGACGCCACGGTCCCCTCCAACACGGTGGAGAACATCGAAAGCTTCGCCGGGCAGCAGTCCAACGGTACCGGTCCCTTCACCGTCGTGGAGCGCGTGCCGGAGACCCGGACGGTTTTCGAACCCTACGAGAACTACTGGGACGAGATCACGCACAACCTGGACCAGGTGGTCTATCTGCCGATCACGCAGGACGGCACCCGTGTCGCGGCGCTGCTGTCGGGCGAGATCGACATGATGTTCCCGGTTCCCCTGCAGGACATCGACCGTTTGCAGGCGGGAGAGGAGACCGAGGTGCTGATCCAGCCCGAGCTGCGCACGATCATGCTGGGGATGGATCAACGCCGCGACGACGCCTTGCAGACTGAACCCGAAGGCAACCCCTTCAAGGACAAGCGGGTGCGCAAGGCGATCTACCAGGCCATCGACATCGACGGCATTCAGGAAAAGATCATGAACGGCCTGTCCGAACCCGCGGCGACCCTGATCTCGCCGCTGCTGTTCGCGCCGGCGGGCAAGATGGAGCGCTATCCCTACGACCCCGAGGCGTCGCGCAAGCTGCTGGCGGAGGCGGGATACCCGGACGGGTTCAAGACCGCGCTGGTATGCACCAACAACAGATACGTGAACGATGAACGCATCTGCCAGGCCGTCACCTCCATGCTGGCGCGGGTGGGCATCGACGTCGAACTTCGGACCATGAACGTCACCCAGTACTGGAAGGTCGTGGGCCGGCCCGTGCAGGAATTCGCGATGTACATGATGGGCTGGACGCCCGGCGGGCTCGACAGCTACTCGGTCCTGTTCAACCTGATGGGCAGCTGGGACGAGGAATCCGGACGCGGCCGCATCAACAACGGCGACTTCGCCAACGACCGCATCGACGAGATCGTCGCCGCGGTGGAAAGCGAAACCGACCAGGTCAAGCGTGACGCCCTGATCCAGGAAGCCTACCAGATCGTCCACGACGAGGTGTTCTATCTCCCGCTGCACCAGCAGGCGGTGGTCTGGGGCGTGCGCAAGGGTGTCGAAGTGGTCCAGCGGCCAGACGACTACTTCCAGTACAAGACGGCCCGCATCACGCGCTGACCTTCCTCCCCGGGCGGCACCTCTCCCCGCCGTCCGCAGCCGGGGCCCCCTGATCCGGGCCCCGGCTCCCTCCAACCCCGAGAGGCACGAATGTTCCGTTTTGTTTCGGGCCGGCTGGCCCAGTCCCTTCTTGTCATGTTCCTTGTTGCGGCCGTTGCATTCTCCCTCTTCGGTTTCGTGGGGGACCCGATCCGCCAGATGATCACCGAAGACGCGTCGCAGGCCGAGATCGAACGCCTGCGCGACATGATGGGTCTGAACGACCCGGTCATCGAACAGTTCTGGCGCTACATCAGCGGCGCCGTGCAGGGCGACTTCGGCGTCTCCTACTTTCACAAGCGCCCTGTCGGCGCATTGATCGCCGAGCGGCTGCCCGCGACCTTCGAACTGGCCGGTCTTTCGGTGTTGTTGTCCATCGTGATCGGCATCCCGCTGGGGGTCTACACCGGGCTCAACCGCAACGGCCGCATCGCGCGGCTGCTGATGGCGGTCTCCCTCGTGGGGATCTCCATCCCCACGTTCCTGATCGGCATCCTGCTGATCTATCTCTTCTCCGTCATCCTCGGCTGGCTTCCGTCGTTCGGGCGCGGCGAGACGGTGAGCGTGCTGGGCGGCTACTGGACCACCGGTTTCCTGACCTCGTCGGGCCTGCAATCGCTCATCCTGCCTTCGATCACCCTCGCGCTGTTCCAGACCACGCTGATCCTGCGGCTGGTGCGGGCCGAGATGCTGGATGTCATGCGTACCGACTACATCAAGTTCGCCCGCGCCCGCGGTCTGGGCAAGAGGACGGTCAACTTTCGCCATGCACTGAAGAATACGCTGATGCCGGTGGTCACCGTGATCGGCCTGCAGCTGGGCGGCGTCATCGCCTTCGCGATCATCACCGAGACGGTATTTCAATGGCCGGGCATGGGGCGGTTGTTCCTGCAGTCGATACAGCAGGTCGATATCCCCGTGATGTCCGCCTACCTGATCATGATCGCCTTCTTCTTCGTGGTCATCAATCTCATCACCGATCTGACGTATTACGCGATCGATCCGCGCCTGCGGACCAACGCCCTGAAGGGGAATGCCCATGCCTGATCGCATCATCAAAGCCGTCCCGTCCCGGTGGCAGCGCATCCGCCGCAGCGAAATCGCCCTCAGCTTTCTGGCATCTCCGGTGACTGTCGTGGCGGCCGCTGTCGCCCTGCTGATGATCCTTGCCTCGATCGGCGCCTCGGTCATCGCGCCGCATGACCCCTACGACATGGGCAGCATCGACATCTTCGATTCCATGCTGCCCCCCGTGTGGGAGGACGGCGGCGACCCGCGGTTCGTGCTGGGCACCGATTCCATCGGGCGCGGCATCCTGTCCACCATCCTCTACGGCAGCCGCATGTCGATCATGATCGGTCTGGTCAGCGTGGCGCTGTCGCTGTCTATCGGTGTCACCCTCGGCCTGATCGCGGGCTACAAGGGCGGGCTGATCGATTCCGTGATCATGCGCGTCGCCGAGGTGCAGCTGGCGCTGCCCACGATCCTCGTCGCGCTGCTGATCAACGGCATCCTGCGGGCGGTGGCGCCACCCTCCACGCTCGACAGCGTCGCCATCCTCGTGCTCGTGTTGTCCATCGGCCTGTCCAGCTGGGTGCAATTCGCCCGCGCCGTGCGGGCATCGACGATGGTCGAGAAGGGGCAGGAATACGTTCTGGCCGCGCGGCTGATCGGGATCGGGCAGATGTCGATCATGTTCCGCCACATCCTGCCCAACGTCATGGGGCCGATCCTGGTTATCGCGACGTTGAGCCTGTCGGGCGCGATCCTGACCGAGGCGACGCTGAGCTTTCTCGGCGTCGGTGTGCCGCCCACGCGCCCCTCGCTCGGGACGCTCATCAACGACGGCACGAACTTCCTGTTCTCCGGTGCCTGGTGGATCACCATCTTTCCCGGCGCCGCCCTTGCGCTGCTGGTGCTGACGGTAAACCTCGTCGGTGACTGGATGCGCGACGCCCTGAACCCAACGCTTGGATAAGCCATGAGCCTTCTCGAACTGAAAGACCTGAAGATCCATTTCGACACGCGGCGCGGCACCGTCGAGGCGGTGCGCGGCATCGACCTGTCGGTGGAGCGCGGCGAGATCCTCGGCATCGTCGGAGAATCCGGCGCCGGGAAATCCACCATCGGCAACGCGGTCATCGGCCTTCTGGAGCCGCCGGGCCGGATCGCCGGGGGCGAGGTGTGGTTCGACGGCACGCGCATCGACACGTTGCCGGAATCGGCGTTCCGCAAGATACGCGGACGGCGGATCGGCATGATCTTCCAGGACCCGATGACCAGCCTCAATCCGCTGCTGACCATCGGCGACCAGATCGCCGAGACGATCTGCCGGCACACCGATCTGTCCCGCCGCCAGGCGACCGAGCGTGCGGTCGAGCTTCTGCGTGAAGTGGGCATTCCCGATCCCGAGGTGCGGCTGGACGAGTACCCGCATCAGTTCTCGGGCGGGATGCGGCAGCGCGTGGTGATTACGCTCGCGCTTTGCGCCGATCCGGACCTCGTGATCTGCGACGAGCCGACGACCGCGCTCGACGTGTCGGTTCAGGCGCAGATCCTCGACCTGCTGCGGCGGCTCTGCCGGGAGCGCAACGTGGGGGCGATCTTCATCACCCATGACATGGGCGTGATTTCCGAGGTCACGGACCGCGTCGCGGTGATGTACCACGGCAAGGTGGTGGAGACCGGCACGACCGAGCAGGTCATGACCGGCCCGCGCCACGCCTACAGTCAAAGCCTGCTGGCGGCCGTCCCGCGCGGCGACCGGCGGCTCGAGCGTTTCCCGCAGCTAGACTACCGCGAGGACAAGGCAGTGGACCGCGATCGATCGGTGATCGACCTGAACACGCATTGGCTGGGCCGGCGGACAGGCATCGGGGACGAAACCGACCGCGCGCTCCTGCAGGTGGACAACCTGACCATGCAGTTCGTGCAGCATCATTCGATCATCCCCGCGTGGCGGCGCAGCTTCACGGCCGTCCGGGACGTCAGTTTCGAGATCCGGCGCGGCGAGACCTTTGGTCTTGTCGGTGAAAGCGGGTCGGGCAAATCGACGATCGCGCGCATGGTCGCCGGGCTGTATGCCCCGACCTCTGGCCGGATCCGGTATGACGGGGTCGAGATCGCGGGACCTGAGTCCAGCCCGATCGCGCCCCGGACACGCCAGCAGATCCAGATGATCTTTCAGGACCCCTTTTCGTCGCTGAACCGCCGCAAGCGGGTGCGCGACATCATCAGCGAGCCCATCGGCCACCATCGGCTGGCCTCGGGGAGGGCAGAGGCCGAGAGCATCGTTTCGGACCTGCTCGTTCATGTGGGTATGGAGCCCGACGCCGCGCTACGCTATCCGCACGAGTTCTCGGGCGGGCAGCGGCAGCGCATCTCCATCGCGCGCGCGCTCGCCACGCGGCCCCGTTTCCTGATCTGCGACGAGCCCACATCGGCGCTGGATGTGTCGATCCAGGCGCAGATCCTCAACCTGCTCAAGGATCTGCAGGCGGAGCTGGGCCTGACGTTGCTGTTCATCAGCCATGACCTTCCGGTGATCCGGCAGATGTGCGACCGGATCGGCGTGATGAAGTCGGGCGAGATCGTGGAGCTTGCCCCGGCGGAGGAGATATTCGAGGCGCCCTCGCACCCCTATACTTCAGAGCTTCTGTCCCTGATGCCCAAGTTCGAGGGCGACAGCGGGGCGGCCCTGCAGGCGCGCTGACCCGGTATCGGTGGACGCTACTGCGTCTCGATGCGTTTCTCGCGCAGCTTGCCGGGCAGGCGGACCTCCATCCAGTCCGGCAGGTAGGCCACGCCGTCATGCATGTCGCGGATATGGCGGCGCAGGATGTCCATGAAGCGGTTCGCCAGCGGCGAAGCGATCCTGTCGCTGGGCCGGAAGGCGGAGAAGGTGAATTCGATCGACGGATCGAAGGGGATCGCCACCACGTCCGGCCAGAACCGCTGCCGGACGCCCAGAGGCTCGACGATGGCAACACCGGCGCCGCGAGACACCAGCGCGTTCGCTTCGGCCGAGGCAAAGACCTCGAACCGCATGTTGCGGCTGACCCGATGCTGTTCGAACACCCCGTCCGTGATGTGCCGCATCCGGCTGTCGCGGGTGAACGAGATGAAGCTTTCCCCCTCGAGATCCTTGGGGCCGACGCGGCTGCGCCCGGCAAGCGGGTGATTCTTTGACACGATACAGACGGAGTTCGCGTGGAACAGCGGTTCCACCTTGAGCGCGGGGTGCTGGAACTGGGTCACGGAAAAACCGATGTCGACGTTGGCGGCCAGAACGTCGGGCCCGACGGTCGACGACATGTCCATCAACACGTCGACCTCCGGGTTTTCCCGCGCGAAATCGGCCACCGCGTCTGCAACCAGCGTGAGCCCGATGGTGGAGGCGGTGATGATCCGAAGCTCGCCCGTGCGGAAGGTGCGCAGATCCTCGGCGAAGCGTTCCACATCGGCGAGCGAGGCAAAGAGCCTGCGGACCTCCTTGTAGAGCAGGCGGGCTTCGTCCGTCGGGATCAGCCGCCGCTTCACCCGGTCGAAGAGGTGCAGCTTGAGGTCGATCTCGAGCCCGGCGAGCATCTTGCTCATGGCAGGTTGGGTGACGTACATGCGGTCCGCCGCAGCCGTCACCGTGCCGGTTTCCATGAACTGGACGAATGCCTCGAGTTGCCGGTGGGTGATCCGCATGTGAAATATCTCCCTGTGCCGAACTCTAGCCGTCGGCCGCCCCGGGCGAAAGATATCTTCGCCGGAGGCTTCGGGGCGGAGATCAGCCTGTCGCGGCGGGCGGCCAGCGGTCGGCCCAGGGCATCAGCCGTTCGATGGCCGCGGCGACGGCAAGGATCCGTGCCTCGCTGTGCCACGGACCGACGATCTGCATGCCGATGGGAATTCCGTCCGACGACATGCCCACGGGCACCGACATGGCCGGGTGGCCGCTGGCGTTCTGGGGCACGGTGTAGGGATACCAGGCCTCGCGCAGGGGGCCGTATTCAACCCCGTCGACCACCAGCGGTTCGTCCTGTTTCTGGTCCACGGACAGGGACGGGGTGGCAATGGTCGGCGTCACGTAGATGTCCGCCCCGTCGAACTGGCGTTCGACCTCGCGCAGGATATCGGTGCGCGCCCGCATGGCGGTGGCAAGGATGTCGTAGGTATGGGTGGGGCCGGGTGTCAGCGACATGCGCGCGGTCCGGTCCATCCGGTCGCCGTGTTCTTCCAGCAGGTGACCGAACCGGGAATACTGGTAGGCCCGCATGTAGACCAGCGCGCTGGCATTGTCGTAGACCGGATCCTCGATCATCCCGACGTCACGCGCGCCTGCGTCGATCATCGTCTCGACCGCGTTGCGCACGGCCTTTTCCACGTCGGGGTGGACCCAGTCGTTGACCGTCCGCATCAGAACCCGAACCTTCAGCCCCTTGAGCGCCGCTACCGGATCGTCGGGCAGGGTGATCGGGTCGGCGCTGCCGCCGAACGACCAGGGATCGCGGCGGTCCGGTCCCTTCATGCCGTTGAGCCCCAGCGCCAGGTCCGCGATGGACCGGCCCATCACGCCGATACAGGTGAAGGAGCCGAAGACATCGGTGGTGGTTTCATGCGGGATCGCGCCCCAGGTCGCCTTGATCCCGGCGACACCGCAGGCGGAGGCCGGGATGCGGCCCGATCCGGCCCCGTCGGAGGAAACGTGCAGCGGTCCGAACCCCATGGCGGCGCCGATGCCCGCCCCGCCGGACGAGCCGCCGCAGCTGCGGTCGGTGTCCCACGGATTGCGGCTGATCCCCTCGGTCGGGCAGTCGGTCAGAACCTTGTGGCCGAATTCGGGCGTCGTCGTCTTGGCAAAGGGGATCGCGCCCTTGCGGCGCAACCGGGCGATGGCCTCGGCGTCCTCGTCCGGCACCTGACCCTCGAAGGCGAATGACCCCATCTCGAGCGGAAGGCCCCTGACCTTGAGCAGATCCTTCGCGGTGACCGGTATTCCCTGCAACGCGCCGGGCGCCTCGCCGCTGGCGAGGTCGCGGTCGCGCGCCTCCGCCTCTGCCATCGCGGCCTCGGGGTCCACGTGGGCGATGCCGTTGGTGCGGTCATCCAACCTTTCGATCCGGTCCAGCACGGCGCGCATGAGGCGGGCCGCCCTGATCTCGCCGGTCTGAAGTTTCGGCAGCAGGTCCGTTGCCGTCATGCGGCACAGGTCGTCGTCGGTCATGTGTCTGGTCCTCTCCCTTTCAGCGCATCATGTGCGGTTTTTCCCCGGTTGGCACCCGTCACATCCCGAGAAAACGCTGCGCGTTGCCGCCCAGCCAGAGATCCGCGATGTCGGCGTCGACGGGGAGGGCACGGATTTCCTCGATCACCCGGCCCATGGGCTGCATCGGCCAGGCCGTGCCCGCGATCATCCGGTCCTTGAGGATGGTGCGCCCGTATTGCAGCAGGGGCCCGTAGCCGGAATGGTCGACGGTCATGAGCCGTGGCCTGATGGCGACCAGCCCGATCCAGAGGTTCGGATGCCGCCATGCCACGGCGAGCAACTCCTGAACCCAGGGCCAGCCCGGCGGCGAGGCGCAGACCCGAAGTTCGGGAAAGTCGCACAACACCCGGTCGAGCGTTTCCGGCCTGCCGAATTCCGGCGACGACTTGAGCGAAAAGTTGATGCCCACGTGGATGTTCACGGGGATGTCCAGCTCGATGCACTTGGCGTACAGCGGATACATCCGTCGGTCGTCCGGGGCGAGCCGGTTTTCGAAGCATTGGACGTTCAGGCCCTTCAGGCCCAGTTCGGTCACGGCGTGCTCCAGCTCGCGCAGGGCCGTCATGCCCTTGTTGGGGTCGACCCCCGCGAAACCGATGAAACGATCCGGGTGCCGCGCAACGACCTCGGCCACCTCCTCGTTCGAGATGCGCCCGCCGAACGTGGTTTCGACGTCCCGCGCCTTGATCACGGTTTTCCCGATGCCGGCCGCGTCACAGTCGCGGAACCATTGGTCGAGGTCGACTTCGCCGCGGGCAGCGGCCTTTTCGGACGACGCATAGACCCGGCGGTAGTTGGCCAGGTGGCTTCCGTCGCCGATGCTAAGTTCCTCGATCGGGGGCGTCGCGCCGTAGTCGATGATCATTGGTGAGTTACCGCCATGTGTTGTCGACGCGGTCGAAAGCGCCCAGCCGCTGGTCCTCGCGCGATTTCGTGAGTTCGGCCTTGGCGACCTTGAACGATGTGGTCCGCGGCATCGTTTCGATGAATTCGAAGTAGCGGGGCACCTTGAAGGCGGCGAGCCTGCCGTCGGCATAGCTCAGGATGCGCGCGATCGTGGCCGCGTCGGGCCGGTGACCGTTCTGAAGCGTGACAAAGGCCTTCACCTCCTCGCCGCGCAGGTCGTCAGGTACGGGAACGAGAGCGACTTCCTCGATCTCCTCCATGTCGCGCAGCACGCCTTCGACCTCGCGGCAGGCGATGTTCTCGCCCGAGCGGCGGATCATGTCCTTCTTGCGCCCCACGATGAAATGGAAGCCGTCCGCGTCGCGGCGGAACAGGTCGCCGGTATGGAACCAGCCGTCCCGAAGCACTTCCGCCGTCGCTTCGGGATTGTTGTAATACCCCTCGAAGATGCCGGGCCCCCGGATCAGCAGCTCGCCGATCTCGCCGTCCGGCAAGTCGTTGCCCGCGTCGTCCACGATGCGTGTTTCGCGGAAGGGGGACGCGATGCCGCAGCTCCCCGACCCGACCATGTCCGTCGCTTCCATCGGCATGTGCAGGCCGGAGCCGATCTCGGTCATCCCGAACGCCTCGCGCGCGGTCAGGCCATAGCGGCGCTCGATCTCTGCGTGCGCAGAGGCGCGCACGCCGTAGATGTTGGCCCGGATCACCGGGTTGTGGGAATCGTGCGGGGCAGGGGGCTGTTTGCTCGCCGCTTCGGGAAACAGGCAGAATTCGATCCGGTGCTCGGACAGCCACCGCGAGAAGCGCGAGGCGCTTTGCTTGCGCCCGACGACGAGCGTGGCGCGCTGGAACAGCGCCATGACCAGCAGCCATTGCGGATCCATGTAGGTGAAAGGTGTGGTCGCCAGAATCCGGTTGAACCGGCGCCCGTCCCGCCAGGCGTTCACGATACCGGTGGTCAGCCAGTAGCGATGTGTCAGCATGCAGCCCTTGGGCAGGCCGGTGGTGCCCGACGTATACTGGATGTTCATCAGGTCGTCGCCGCCGAGGGAGGGCGCCGGACAGGTTTCCCTTTCGGCATTGGCGAGGCGCTTGCGCCAGTCGTCACCCCCCACGATCAGCACCCGCGCATCGAGGTTGGCGTCCTCCAGGACCTTGGCGAGGCTTTCATGGATGACAAGCAGGTGCGCGCCGGAATTCTCGATCACGTAGGACAGTTCCCGCGCCGAATAGCGGTTGTTCACGGGAACCATCACGGCGCCGATACGGCCAAGGCCCAGCCAGGTCAGCGGCATCTCGGGGATGTTGGGCAGCATCACCGCCACCCGGTCCTTTCGCCAGACACCCAGAGACGCGAACAGGGCGCCGTAGACGAGGCTTTCCGCGCGGACCTGTTCATAGGTGGCGCTGGTGCCTTCATCGAAGAATTCCCACAGGATCTTGTCGGGGCAATCCTGCGCCGCACTGTCCAGAAGATGTGGCACCGTTGGCGGCAGATCCGCCGCCTCGATCACTGCGCGCCGTTCGGCGGGGGTCTGGTCGGAAGTGGTTAGAGGCACAGCCGTCATCGCTAGATCATGTCCCGTTTTCTGCATGGCTCGAGGCGCGGTCGCACCTTTCCCGACCTAGAAAGCCAGCCTGTGCAGCGGGGATCAAATTGCGAATGAAGTGAAAAACATAACAGAAAGTCATGATTGATGCTCTGGATTAAATGACTGTTTTTCAGATAGCTGCGTGATGCGTAGCGCCGAATTTGAATATTCATTTCAGGAATGAATTCCTTCCGACTTGCTATTTGACTTGATGGGGGTATCGGCCCGCAGACTGTAGCGAAACGACATCCGCCGGTGCAGCTGCCGGCCCGAGGGAGCCACGCCTTGACCAAGACCGACCCCGAAACCGTCATCCTGAAGATCGACGACGTGACCAAATCCTTCGGCGACACGAATGCCGTCGATCACGTGGATCTGGAGATCAAGGCGGGTGAATTCGTCACCCTGCTCGGGCCTTCGGGGTGCGGCAAGTCCACGCTTCTGCGCATGATCGCGGGTTTCGAGACGCCCACGTCGGGGCGGATCCTGATGCGGGGGCGGGACATGTCGCGCGAACCGGCCTACCAGCGCGAGATCGGCATGGTTTTCCAGAACCTTGCGCTGTTTCCGCACATGAACGTCTACGACAACGTGGCCTTTGGCCTGCGGGCCCGGAACCGGACCGATGACCTGGACCGACGGGTGCGCGAGATGATCGGCATGGTCGGTCTTGCCGGGTTCGAGCAGCGCCGCACGGGCCAGATTTCCGGCGGCCAGCGTCAGCGCGTGGCCCTGGCCCGGTCGCTGGTCACGGCCCCGGACGTGCTGTTGCTGGACGAGCCGCTGTCGGCGCTCGATCTCAAGCTGCGGCGCCAGTTGCAGGAGGAACTGAAACGCATCCAGCGCGAGACGGGGATCACCTTCATCTTCGTGACCCACGACCAGGAAGAAGCGCTTTCGATGTCGGACAGGATCGCCGTGATGCAGTCGGGCAGGGTGGTGCAATGCGGTTCTGCCGTGGATGTGTACCACCGGCCCCGGACCGAATTCGTGGCCAAGTTCGTGGGAGAGACGAATTTCCTGCGCGGCAAGGTCGCGTTCGACGGGCGGGGCAACCCGGTGCTTGAGACGGAAGGGAGCCGGCCGCAGGTCGCCATCGACCGGGCCGAAGGCCCGAAGGAAGCCGGGGCGCCGATGGCGGTCTCGATCCGGCCCGAGAACATGACCCTGGGCCGCGCGGGAGATCTGCCGATCGCCGCGCGGGTGCACGGACACAGCTTTTCCGGGGGGTCGATCACCTATGCGCTCGACAGCGAAATGGGCAGGTTGCTGGCGCAGGTGCCCTTCCAGCCGGGCAATGGCCATCCCCTGCCATCCGGCGAGAGCGTTTCCGTCGGCTGGTCCGACGCCGCGATCACGCTGATCCCAGAATCCAACCGATAACAGAGGAGGAAACACATCATGACAATTACCAGACGACAGACCCTGCTGGGGGCCGCGGGTGCCACCGCCGCCCTGGCCCTGCCGCGCAGCCTGATGGCCCAAAGCGGGCAGATCCTGCACGCCTCGTGGGGCGGCGGTGTCGGCGATACGTGGACCGGCGCCTTTGCCGAGCCCTTCACTGAAGAAACCGGCAACGCCGTGCGCATCGTCGAAGTGCCGAACCCCGAAGCCCAGTTCCGCGCGCAGGCGGGCAACCCGCAGTACCACACCGGCATCGGCACCTTCGTGCAGGGGGTGAACCTGATGCGCGACGACATGCTGGAGACCTTCAGCATCGACGAGATTCCCAACATGCGGAACATCGACGAAAAATACTGGCTCAAGACCGAGGATGGGCGACTGGCCGGGATCACCCCGTATTTCGCCTATTACGGGATCGCCGTGAACACCAACGAGGCATCCATGGACGACTTTGGGTCATGGAAGAACCTCGCGGACGAGAAATGGGCCGGTAGGCTGGGCATGACGCGCCCGATCTACCTGTCCACCTACGACCTGACCATCCTTTCCAAGGCGGCGGGCGGCGACGAGTTCAACACCGCGGGCGGGATGGAGCTGCTCAAGGGCATGGCGAAGAACGTGCTCAACGTGTCCAATTCTCTCGCGCAGCAGAACACCATGCTGGAACGGGGCGAGGTCGCGGCGATGCCCTTCTACTCCGTCCGGGTCTGGTCGCTGAACGAGGCGGGCGTGGATTACGTCAAGATGGTGATCCCCGAGGAAGGCGCGCTTCTGCTGCCCTATGTCGTGGTGGCGCCGAAGGGCGTCGCGGACCGCGAGCTGGTGGCGCAATGGCTCAACTTCATTGCCGGCGCCGCGCCGCAGGAGCGTGGCATGGAAATCTCGGGCTACATCCCCGCCAGCAACGAGGCAGAGGCCTCGGACGCGGTGCGCGAGAAGATCGGAATGAGCTTCGCCGACCTGCGCGCCAAGCTCTACCAGCCCGACTGGGGCCATATCGCGGCGGCGCAGAAAGAGACCGTGGCCGACATCGACCAGATGCTCGCCAACCTCTGATCGCACCCGGCCCCGGGGCGCATGCCCCCCGGGCCGGGCCTCCATTCGTCCAAGGAGCCCTCTTTCCGTGCCCAAATCCATCCGAACCGGACTGCTGCTGGCGCCCTCGGCGCTACTGATGGGCGTCTTCGTGGTCGGCCTTGTGCGCCTGATCGCGTCGTCGCTCATCATCGACGGCCAATTCGACATCGGTCATTACACCGCGATCCTGAACCGGGCGGACTATGTCGCGATGCTGGGACGCACGCTGCGGATCGCGGCGCTGACCACCGTGATCTCGGCGCTGATCGGCTTTCCGACCGCCTATTTCGTCGCGCGCTATCGCGGCAACCGTAACTTCCTGCTGCTGCTCATCATCTTTCCCTGGCTCGTTTCGATCGTCGTCCGCAGCTACGGCTGGGTGGTGATCCTCGGGCCGCGGGGGCTGATCAACGGCTACCTGACATGGATGGGCCTGATCGACCGTCCGGCCAAGCTGATGTACAACGATTTCGGCGTGATCCTCGGACTGGTGCACGTCCTGCTGCCCTTCATGATCATCGCGGTCCTGTCGGTCCTGCTGCAAATTCCCCGCTCGCTCGAGGAAGCGACGATGAGCCTGGGCAGCAAGCCGTCGCACAGTTTCCGCACCGTGATGCTGCCGCTGGCGATGCCCGGCATCCTGACGGGCGTGACGCTGGTCTATCTCATGGCGACCGGCGCCATCGTCACGCCGCTGCTGCTGGGCGGGCTGGGTGACACCATGCTCGGGACGGAGATCTTCCAGGAAGTCATGCACTTCTTCGACTATCCAAAGGCGGCGGCGCTGGCCACGGTCCTGCTGGTGACCGCGCTGGGTGTCGTGCTGCCGATCCAGTTTTTCGAGCGCTGGCTGTCCGCCCGCCTTTCCGACGGAGGCGACCGCACATGACCCGTTTCATCGCCATCGCGGTCCTGCTGTTCCTGCCGCTGCCCATCGTCATCGTGGTGCTGTCCTCCTTCACTTCCGCGGGATACCTGTCGTTTCCCATCGAAGGGTTTTCGCTGCGGTGGTACGCTGAATTCCTCGGCTCCGCCGACTGGTTGCGGGTGCTGGGCACCTCGGCGCTTCTGGCGCTGATCGGTGCGCTGGTCAGCACCGGCGCCTCGCTGGCGGCCGCCTGGGCGGTGGTGCGTCACGGGGTCCGGTTCGGAACCGCCTACGAGACCCTGTTGCTGACACCGCTGATCTTTCCCCATGCGGCCATCGGGGTCATCATGATCGTGACCCTGTCGAGCCTCGGTTGGCTGGGCACGTTCACCGGGTTGGTGCTGGTCCATTGCATCCTGACCATACCCTATGCCTATCGCCCCGTCGCAGCCGCGTTGCGCAAGGCCGACCCGGCTCTGGAGGAAGCGGCGGCGAGCCTCGGCGCCCGGCCCTGGCGCACCTTCTGGCAAGTGTCGCTGCCCGCGGTCCGGCCCGGTCTCGTCACGTCGCTGCTGTTCAGCTTCATCATCTCCTTCGACGAGGTCACGGTGACCATGTTCCTTGTCGGCCCCTTCGTCATGACGCTGCCGGTGCAGGTCTTTTCCGAAGTGCTGGAAAGCGCCAGCCCGGTCATCGCCGCCGTTTCCGCCACGCTGGTGCTCTTTACCTCGGTCATGGTTTTCGTCCTCGACAAGGTGATCGGCATCCAGTTCTTCGTCGAGCGCGACTGATGCCGAAGCTGATCCAGACGCCCTATTGGTGGGAGGAAGCCCCCCCACGCAGCATCCCCGAGCCGCCGCCGCCCCGGACCGACGTGGTTGTCGTCGGCGGCGGGTTCACCGGACTGAACGCGGCCATCGCCCTGCGCCGGGCCGGCGTGGACGTGACGGTGATCGAAGCCGAGACATTCGGCTTCGGCGCCAGCAGCCGCAACGCGGGGCATGTGTCGAGCGGGGTGAACCTGGGCAAGTCGGCGTCGACGTCCAAGGTACGCTCCCCCTTGGAAAAAAGGCTGCCGGCCGGTGTTTTCGACCGCCTCAAGGAAGAGGCCGCGGCATCCTTCGATTTCGTCGAGGGCCGGGTGCAGGAACTGCCCGAAGCAGCGCAGTACCGCCGGTCGGGCCGGGTCGTCTGTGCCGTTCTGCCAGCCCATTTCGCCGCCTACCGCGACAAGGCCCGAAAGATGACACGGGATGGCGCGACGCTTTATCCCGTCGAACGGCAGAGGCAGGTCATCGGCTCGGATCTCTATCACGGGGTGATGACCATCGACCGGGCCGGGCAACTGCATCCGGGAAAATACCTGCAGGGGCTCGTGGATCTCGCGCAGTCCGAAGGGGCGCAGCTTTGCAGCAACCGGCGGGTGGAAAGGATCGACCGGCGGCCGGGCGGATTTCGTGTCTCGGCCGGCGGCGCACAAGTGGACTGCGAACAGGTCTTCATCGCCACCAACGGCTACTCCGACGGGTTGCGGCCCTGGGTCAGGCGGCGGATCATTCCGGCGGCCAGCTACATCATCGTGACGGACGACCTGCCCGACGGGATGATGCATGAGCTGCTGCCCGAAGGCCGGACCGCCGTGGACAGCCGGCGGCTGCTGAGCTACTTCCGCCCGACGCCGGATGGTCGGCGCATCCTGTTCGGGGGCCGCGCCAGCCTGCGGATGCGCGACGCGGGGAAGGTGGCGCAGGAACTCGCGGAGCGTCTTCACAGCGTCTTTCCCCAGACCCGTGGCGTGCCGATCCGTTATGCCTGGTCCGGGCGCATCGCGTTCACCTTCGACCTTCTGCCGCACCTCGGGGACCGGGACGGAATCGTTCACGCCTTGGGATGCAACGGATCGGGCGTCGCGATGCAGAGCTACCTCGGCCACCTCGCGGGGCTGGGAATGGCGGGCACCAAGACGTCCGCTTTCTGGAACCTCGACTTCCCGACCATTCCATTCTACCGCGAGACCCCGTGGTTCCTGCCCGCCGTCACCGGCTGGTACCGCGCCCGCGACGCGATCGAGCGCGCGACCGGTTTCTGAGCGCGGCGGGCCGGGTCAGACTTCGAGCGGGTTCGCGGCCAGCTCCGCCGCGATGGTATCGTCCACGGGCACGCCGTAGGTCATGAGAATGGTCCCAAGGACCGAGTAGAAGCCCACGGTCGCGATGATGTCGAAAACCGCCTCCTGCCCGAAGTCCCGCACGAGCCGCGATTCGAGTTCCGGATCCAGACACCGGTGGTCGAGGATCGCGTCCACCGCCTGCACCAGCATCCCGTCCTCGCCCTCGGGCATGCCGCGGACCGCGGCAATCCGCGCGTCGGTCATGCCGAGGCCGCGGGCCCGCGACACGTGGTGCGCCCATTCGTAGGACGAGCCGATCCTTACCCCCACGCGGAGGATCACGATCTCTGACCGCAGCTGCCCAAGCGCGCTGTCCTTGACCACATGCTGCCGCAACGGCCCCCACGCGCGCAGCAGCGCCGGATGATGCGCCATGACCCGGTAGACATTGAGCGCCCCGGCGAAGCCGTCCTTCAGGTCCGCGATGCTTTCGGGCCAGTCTTCGTCGGCGATCGGGGCCAACATTCGTGAATTGTCCGCCATTGTGGATTTCCCCTGTTGGTCACTGCCATACATGTTTGATACCCAGTGGAAAAGACAGCCCGGACATTCCGTTCGGCCATCGCTCATCGGGGAGGGTCCATGCCTGACGAAGCAACGTGTCGTGCGCAGCCATGAGCCTGAAGCGGATTGATTCGCGCCGGTCGCGGTCGCTGCTGCTGCCGGGCGCGCTTCTGACGCTCGGGGGATGCGGCGGCGCGCAATCCGCGTTGAATACCTCCGGTCAGGATGCTGTCGCCATCGCCACGTTGTTCTGGGTCATGCTCGGCGGCGCGGTCGTCCTGTGGCTTCTGCTCAACGGCGCGTTCTACTACGCTTCGCAGATCGCCCCGGGCCGGTTCGACAAGCGCTATGGGCGACACCTGCTGATCGGTGGGGGTATCGTCTTGCCGGTCGTGGTCCTGACGGCGCTGCTTGTCTGGGGTCTGAACCTTCTGCCGGACTCGCGCCGACCCGGTGACGGGCTGGTCGTCCGTGTCACCGGAGAACAGTGGTGGTGGCGGGTGGAATACTGGCCGGAAGGGGCCGAGGCACCCATCGTGTCGGCCAACGAAATCCGGTTGCCGGCGGGTCAGCGCACCGAGATCCACCTGACCGCTGCCAACGTCATCCATTCCTTCTGGGTGCCCGCGCTTGGCGGAAAGATGGACATGTTCCCCGGTCGCGACACGATGATGAGTGTCGCGCCGGAGCGGACGGGCACTTTCCGCGGGCAATGCGCGGAGTTCTGCGGCGTCAGCCACGCCTGGATGGCATTTGCCGCGGTGGTGATGCCGCCGGAGGCCTTTGACGACTGGCTGGCGGCAGAGGCAGGGGGGGCGGCGCAGCCCGCGGACGATCGCGCCGCCCGCGGGGCGGCGCTGTTCCTGTCCGAGGGCTGCGGCGCGTGCCACGCGATCCGCGGCACCGAGGCTGCGGGACAGGTGGGGCCTGACCTGACCCACGTCGGCAGCCGGCAGACGCTGGGCGCCGGAAGGCTAACGGTCACGTTGCAGGATCTTTCCAACTGGATCAGCCACACCGAAGTGCTCAAGCCCGGCGCGCAGATGCCGAGTTACGATCTCGACCCTGCGGATCTCGGCGATCTCGCTTATTACCTGGAGGGCCTGAAGTGACCCGAGCGTCCGGACTGCCGCAACCCGAGGGCCCCTATCCCCCGACCGAAGACATGCTGGCCGAACCCGTGGCGCGCGACATCGCCGAGGCGCAGGCCGAGCGGCTGCGCGCCGCATGGGCGACGCCGAAGGGCTGGCGCTATGTCACGGCGGTGAACAACACCGAGGTCGGCAAGTGGTATTGCCTGACGGCGCTCGTCTTCATGCTGCTGGCCGGGGTGATGGCGCTCATCATCCGCCTGCAACTGGCGGTGCCCGAGAACGACCTCGTGTCGGCGGACAGGTTCAACCAGCTGTTCACGATGCACGGCTCGGCGATGATGTTCCTTTTCGCGGTGCCGATGTTCGAAGCCATCTCGATCCTGCTGCTTCCGGGGATGCTGGGCGCGCGTGACATGCCGTTTCCACGCCTGTCCGCTTTCGGTTACTGGTGCTTTCTGATCGGCGGCATTTTCGTCATCGGCTCGATCTTTTTCAACGTGGCCCCGCGCGCGGGATGGTTCATGTATCCGCCCCTCGCCACCATGGACGAAGGGCCGGGCAGCGACATCTGGCTGCTGGGCCTGTCGTTCATCGAGGTCGCTTCCATCGCGGCGGCGGTGGAGCTGATCGTCGGTACGCTGAAGTGCCGACCGCCGGGGATGCGGGTCAACATCATGCCGCTCTACGCGTGGTACGTCCTGGTCGTGGGCGGCATGATCCTGTTTGCCTTCCCGCCGCTGATCGCGGGCGACTTCCTGTTCGAGCTCGAACGCTCCTTCGACTGGCCGTTCTTCGACCCCACGCGCGGGGGCGACCCGATGCTGTGGCAGCACCTGTTCTGGATCTTCGGCCACCCGGAAGTCTACATCATCTTCCTGCCTTCCATCGCCATCGCCGCGATGGTCGTGCCCACCGTCGCCCGCCGCCCGATGTTCGGCTACTCCTGGATCGTGCTGTCGGCGGTGGGCACCGGCTTTCTCAGCTTCGGGTTGTGGGTGCATCACATGTTCACCACCGGGCTGCCGTCGATTTCGCTCGGGTTCTTCTCGGCGGCGTCCGAGGCGGTGGTGATCCCCACCGGTATCCAGATCTTCGCGTTCCTTGCCACGCTGCTGGTGGGGCGGGTCCGCATGACCCTGCCGATGCTCTGGATTTCGGGCGCGCTGGCCATCTTCACCATGGGCGGGCTGACCGGCGTGATGCTGGCGCTGGCGCCCTTCGATTTCCAGGCGCACGACACCTATTTCATCGTCGCGCACCTGCATTACACGCTGTTCGGCGGGATGGTCTTTCCGGTGATCGCGGGGGTCTACTATTTCTTCCCCTTCATCCAGAAACGGCTGATGTCCGAGCGCTTGGGCAGATGGGCATTCTGGCTCACCTTCTCGGGGTTCAACCTGTGCTTCCTGCCGATGCATCTGACAGGGCTGCTGGGGATGCCGCGCCGGGTGTATACCTATCCCACCGGCCTCGGATGGGACTGGCTGAACCTGATTTCCACCGTCGGCGCCTTTGTCATCGCCGCCGGGTTCTCGGTGTTTGTCTGGGATCTGATCCGGCCCAAGCACCGCCAGCCCCAGATCCCGCGCAACCCCTGGGACGCGGGGACCCTCGAATGGACCCACGACGTTCCCGAAGAAGCCTGGGGCGTGCGGTCCATTCCGCATGTCAGCACCCGCTACCCGCTTTGGGACGAGCCGCAGATGTTGGACCGGATCGATGCCGGGCGCTATTACCTTCCGGACGCCCAGGAGGGCAAGCGCGAGACGCTGGTGACGTCGGTCATCGACGCGGTGCCGGTGCAGGTTCAACGCGTCACCGGGCCGACGTGGATCACGCTCTGGGCGGCGGGGTTCACCGGTGGTGCGTTCATCTTTCCGACCTTTCACTGGTATCCGCCCGCCATCCTGTGTGGCGTCCTGGCCATCTGTTGCATCATCGGATGGCTCTGGACCGCGACCGCGCAGGTTCCCGAGGCCGACAGCAAGGATGCGGGGCTGGGCCTGAGCCTGCCGACCTATGCTGCGGGGCCGGCCTCCGTCGGGTGGTGGGCGATGTGGATCACCATGCTGGGCGATGCGACCGCCTTCGCGTCGCTCGTGTTCGGGTTCTTCTTCTACTGGACCGCCTCGCCCGACTTTCCCCCGGCCGGTGCGCTGCATCCCGAAGCGCGCCTCGTGGGGCTGGCAGCGCTGGCTTTCGCGGCGAACTGGGCGCTGACCGTTGGCGCACGGTGGTTGAACCGGCGCAGTCATGTCGGGGGCGCCCGGCTGTGCCTGATCGTCGCCCCGCTCGCCGCCGCCGGAGGGGCCACGGCACTGGTCTGGTCCGTCCTGTCGCTCGACCCGACGAGCCATGTCTACCCGGCAATCCATTGGGCGCTGGCCGTCTGGGTCGCCGTCCATGCCGGGGCGGGCGTCATCATGCAGTTCTATTGCCTGGCCGGGTCGATCTTTGGCAAATTGACGCCCCGCTACGACGCGGACATCTGGAATGTCTCGCTGTTCTGGCATTTCGTCACCCTCTCCGCGCTGGTCACCTGCGCCGTTCTGGGCCTGGCCCCGGAGGCGCTGTGACCGAAGGCAACAAGACCCGCCGGGAGGACCAGGAGGAATTCGCCGAAGCCCGCGCCAGCCTGATGAAGATCACGCTGGGGCCGCTGATCTGGGCGCTGCATTTCGTATGCTGTTACGGTGTCGTCGCCGTGACCTGTGCCAAGGGCTGGGATTACGGCACGGTGCGCGCGGGGCTTCTGATCTTCAGTGCCGGTGCGCTGGGAGGGATTGCCGTCGTGGGATGGGCGGCCTGGCGGCAATGGGACGTATCCCATACGGCAGACCCTGTGAACCGGCTTGGCCGGGCCGAGGACAGGTATCATTTTCTCGGCCACGCGGCATTCCTGCTTTCGATCATCTCCGCGATCGGGGTGGTCTTCGTGACCCTGCCGCTCGTGCTGATCGGAGGGTGCCAATGAAGCCGCTGCTGCTTGTTCCCGGCCTCGGGTTGCTGGCGGCGGCCTGGCTGCTGCCGCTCGATGCGATGCTGCCGGTGTTCGCGGCGCACATGCTGCGTCACATGGTGCTCGTCGCGGTGGCGGCGCCGTTCCTCATCCTGGGGCTGCCACGGCTTGCCGGGCGTCTGGCGGTGCCTCCGATGGCGGCGGCGGTGGCGGAATTCGTGGTGGTTTGGGGCTGGCATCTGCCGGCGGCCCACGCGCTTGGCCGTCTTGGCGCGTTCGGTTTCGTCGCCGAACAGGTCAGTTTTCTGGTCGTTGGGCTGCTGGTCTGGGCGGGATGCCTGCGGGCGGATCAGCCGCTGGCGGGGGCCGGCGGGCTGCTGCTGACATCGATGCACATGACTTTGCTGGGTGCGCTTCTGGTGCTGGCCCCGCGCGACATCTACGCCGAGATCTGCGGCACCGCGCCCGACCTGTCCGGCCAGCAGGTGGGCGGGATGCTGATGCTGGCCATCGGCACGCCGGTCTATCTTGTCGCCGGTCTCTGGCTGACGGGCCTCGGCCTTCGGGAAAGGGAAACCACATGAGACAGGCACTCCGGATCGTGGTCGTGCTCACCCTTCTCGGCCTTGTGGGGGCAGGGGCGGTCGTGGGCTTCGGGCTATACAACGTGTCGGCACGGGTGGGGCACTGGCCCGGCGTCTCGTGGGTGCTGCACACCACCTTTCGCAATTCCGCCCGGCTGCGCGCGCCTGACATGGAGAATGCCCCGGCGCTTGACGATCCGGATCTGATCGCCCTCGGTGCTGCCCACTACGCGACGGCCTGTGCCGGCTGTCATGCCGCGCCCGGTGATAGCCGCAGTGCCACCGTTCGGGCCATGGTGCCCCAGCCCCCTGCCATCACCGAGGCGGTGGCGGACTGGGAGCCGAATGAGCTGCACTGGATCATCGAGAACGGGATCAAGATGAGCGGCATGCCGGCCTGGCCGGCAGAGGGCCGGGGCGACGAGGTCTGGTCGGTGGTGGCCTATCTGGTGTCGATCCAGCAGGACAGGGCGCCTGATCTGCCGTCGTCCGACCTCGCCGGTGTGGACTACTGCCGGAGTTGCCATGGCGATATCGGCGGCCCGGTGCCCCGTCTGGACATCCTTTCGCCAAGCTATGTCGAGGCACAGTTGGAGGCCTACCTCAACGCGCGGCGGCCCAGCGGGATCATGGCGCAGGCGGCCAGTCTCGTGCCTCAAGATCAGTATGCCACCCTCGCGCGCCGACTGACCGAGCGGGAGATGCCGGGCCCGACCGTCGTGCCGGAGCAGGGCGCGGGCGCGGAACTTGCGCGTCAGGGAACCCGTGACATCCCGGCCTGCCTTGCCTGTCACGGCGTCGGCGATAACCGCAAGGGCCCGCGGCTGTTCGGGCAAGAGCCGATGTACCTCGCCGCGCAACTCAGGCTCTGGCGCGATGGAACCTATACCCATGACCGCCTGATGAGGGCGGCGGCTGCCGATCTCACCGACGCGGACATTGATCTGCTGAGCGACTACTTCGCGGCGGTCGGGAACTAGCGGTCACTGCTGGGGCAGCGCCCACGCTATGACCTCGTCGCCCACGGGGGTTTCCATGAAGTGGTGACCCATGGCGGTGACCATCACGTATTGCCGCCCATCGACCTCGTAGGTGATCGGGTTCGCCTGCCCCCCGGCGGGAAGGACGGTGGACCACAGGGTTTCACCCGTTTCGATGTCGATGGCGCGGAACAGATTGTCGGTCGCGGCGGCGATGAACACCAGACCGCCCGCCGTGACGACCGAACCGCCATTGTTTGGCGTGCCGATGTCGAAAGGCAGCATCGAAGGGATGCCGAACGGCCCGTTGCGGCGGGCCGTGCCCAGTGGCCGGTCCCACAGGGTTTCGCCGGTGGCCAGATCGATCGCGCGGATCCCGCCGTAGGGCGGGCGCGTGCAGGGCACGCCGGTCACATCGTTGCGCCAGCCCGCGTTCACGTTGATGCCGTAGGGCGCGCCGGCCTGCGGGTCGGCGGCGCCTTCCGCTTTGGCGCCACCATCGCTTGCAGCTTCCTGTTCGTTGATCGGCTTCGAGGTGACCTCGTCCCGCGGAACTAGCCGGTTGTAGTTCGGCACATCATTGTAGTTGGCGACGATGATCCCCCGTTCGGTATCCACCGCGACGGACCCCCAGTCCGATCCCCCGTTGTATCCCGGATACTGGATCCAGGGTTTGTCCGAAGAGGGCGGCGTAAAGAAGCCATCGTAGTTTGCCATGCGGAACTGGATGCGGCACCAGAGCTGGTCGATGGGGGTGAAGCCCCACATGTCCTTTTCCTCGAGCGGCGGTTTGCGCAGGGTATGCCATTCGCTGAAGGGCTGCGTGTCGGAGATGAAGTCGGGCTCGATCTCTCCCTTTGGCAGGTCCGACAGTTCGCCCACGGGTGTCAGCGGCGCGCCCGTCTCGCGGTTCAGGATGTAGATGTCGCCCTGTTTCGACGGCAGGAGGACGGCAGGCGTGCCCTGGTAGTCCAGCAGGGTCGCCTGTGATCCGAGATCGTAATCCCAGACGTCGTGGCGCACGGTCTGGAAATGCCAGACTTCCTCTCCCGTGGTGGCGTCGAGCGCGACGAGCGAGGTCGCGTATTCGTTTTCGGCCTCGGTCCGGTTGGAGCCGTAGTAGTCGACGGAGGAATTGCCCATCGGAAGATAGACGTATCCGAGCGCCTCGTCGGCCACGGCGGTGGTCCACATGTTGGGTGTGCCGCGGGTATAGACCTCGCCTTCGGCCGGGCCGTTGCGGTTCTGCTCGGGTGCGGCAAGATCCCAGGCCCACGCCAGTTCTCCGGTGACCGCGTCGTAGCCCCGGATGACACCCGATGGCGCGTCTTCGGCCTGACCGTCCTTGACCTGCGCCCCTGTCACGACGATGCCGCGCACGATGGCGGCGGGCGCGGTCACGGCATACCAGCCGGGAACCCGTTCCCCGATCCCCTGCCACAAGTCTACGGACCCATTGTCGCCGAAGTCCGCGCAGGGACTGCCGGTGGCAAGGTCGACGGCCACGAGCCGGGCATCCAGCGTGCCTTCGATCACGCGGGTCGCGCAGGGGGCGTCCTCGGGGGCCTCGGGATCGGTGTAGACCGACACCCCCCGGCAGGTTGCACCGTAGGGGATCGCGTCATTCGACACGCCGGGATCGAACCGCCAGTTCTCTTCGCCGGTGGCAGCGTCGACCGAAATCAGGATGTTCATGGCCGAACACATGATCAGGTCACTCCCGATCTTGAGCGGCGTGACCTCGGGCGAATATTTTCCTTCGGCGCTCCCTTCCGGCATGTCGCCGGTGTGGAAGGTAAATACCTTTTCAAGCTGGCCGACGTTTTGCGGCTGGATCTGATCGAGAGGGGAATATCGCGTCGCCTGCGCATCGCCTCCCCAGAATGGCCAGTCAGCGCCGACTTCACGCTGGGATTGCGCAGCCCTCTGGGACAGATTGTCCGAGGTTTCGGCCTGGCTTGGCGTATTCTCCGTGGCCGCGGTCTCGGCTCTGTCCGCTTCGGGTTCGGCAGTATCGGCTTGCTGGGACAGCGCCGGAACCGCAGTGGCAAGGGTGACGATCAGGGGGATGGTGAAGAGACGGATCATGAGGAACCTGCCAGTCTTTTGGAAGCATGGCGCGACAGCGCGGGCGTGCACAGCAGAACCAGCACAAGGATGATCGAGGGCGCGACCAGGCGCGGCACCTGTGCCCACCAGTCGTTCCCGACCTCCCACCAGGCCCAGCCGACGGTACCGATCCAGACAAGCAGATAAAGGCCCACGGCCTCCGTCCGGTAGCGGTTCAGCAATAATCCCGTGAGAAACAGACCAAGGCCCGAGAGACCGTAGTACCAGCTGCCGCCCAATACGATCAGCCATACGCCACCAGCAAGCAGTACGGCGCCAAGCAGGATGCAGAGCCAGCCGAGAATCTTGACACCCCAGACTGTCTTGTGACGGTCCGGGTGATCGGGCGGGACGGTCATGGGGGTCTCCCTTGATGTGTGAGTGCGGGGTCGGCGTATCACGCCTTGGGGTTGAAACGTCTGGCCGTGGCATCCGTTCCGTCCCGCGCGGGAATAATCCGCCTTTGCCCCGCTCCCGCCGCTCAGATCAGGTAAATGACCACCGGTACCGCCGAGAGGAGCGCGAAGGAAAACAGCGTCAGCAGCCCGTCACGCGTCAGCAGGCTTGCCGCGAAGAGTGCGATCACCGCCGAGGCGATCGACCCCGAGGTCGGGACGAGCTCCATGAACGGCATGAAAAGGGTGAGGCCCGCGATGAGGATCATCGGCAACCAGAGCCATGGGCGGTGGAACAGAAAGGTGAGCCGGGGCCGCAGCAGTCGTTCGACCCTGTGCACCGGTTTGCGCAACCACGCGATCCCCTTCGCGACCGTTTTCGTGTCGAGCTTCTTGTTCATGATGATGTCGGGCAGCCAAAGGCTTTCCCGGCCGATCATCATCTGCACGATCAGCAGCAGGGTGATCATTGCCACGACAGCCGTGACACCGGGAATGGCGCTAGCAGGAGAGGTGGAGATCAGGGAAAAGACCAGCATCACGGAGGCAAACGACGCGCGCCCCAGACGGTCCACGAGGTGTCTGACGCGCACCTTCTTGCCATCCAGGGATTGTTCCAGCCTATCCAGAACGTCGCTCAGGGCACGGTGGGTTGTCATCCGGCCGTCTCCAGGCTGTGCCTCAGCCAGCGGATGAAATCGTCGCGGGACGCAAAGACGTGGTCCGCCTCCGTTTCGTGATGGCCGATGGCTAGGCCGATCCCACCGATGCGCCGTGCCGCGCGGATCGCCGTCTCGTCGCTTGCGTCGTCGCCGACCGCAACGGGCCGCCGACCGGCGAAACCGGGGTGATTGATGATCTGGTACAGCGCGGTGCCCTTGGAATAGTCGCGTGCCGTCAATTCGCTGACCATCCTGCCGTGGAGCGGGGCCAATTCGGCGCAGTCATTGGCCAGTCTGTCGATAAACGCGACGACCCGATCCCGGATCTGCGGCTTCATCCCGTGGTGCAGCGCGATCGCGGCAGCCTTGCGTTCGAACAGAATGCCCTCTTCGTCGGCCATCTGCCGCGCGGCCTGCGCGCATCGCGCGATTTCGACATCCGCGCCGGGCACCAGTCGCGGGTCGCCGGCAATGTCGATCTCGGCCCCGTGGCAGCAGCTAAGGACGACCGGCAGGCCTGCGAAGATGTCACGTAGGCTCGACAGTGCCTTTCCCGAAAGGATCGCGACCGCGCCATCGCGTCTATTGCAGAGCGCTTCGATCAACTCGCGCTCCCGCGCAGGTAGGTGTGCATCGCCCGGATGGTCTGACAATGGCGACAGCGTACCTTCGAACCCGATGAAGGCGGCCTGCCCGCGCCAATCCACCAGCGGTGGCGGTGCCGAGGCTTCCGCCACCCGGCCTTTTGCGATTGCTGTGGTCAAGATCTGCTCCTTGCTTCGGGTGGTCTAGTCAAGACGTCACTGGCCGACAAGCTTGTCCAGCAGGTCTATCCGGCCATTCGAGAGACCCGCCGGCTTCGGCACGCTCGCATCCGACCAGTTCCGTTCAAGGGCCTTCGCCATCGGGAAGGCATCGGCCGACGTCACGGCTGACAGTTCGTCCCAGCCGACCGGCGTCGCGACCGGCGCACCGGGCCGCGCCCGCAATGAGAACGGCGCGATCGCGGTCGACCCCCGTTCGTTGCGCAGCCAGTCGATGAAGATCCGCCCGGAGCGGCGTGATTTCGACATCGAGGCGGTGAACCGGTCCGGCTGGGTGTCGGCGAGGTGTTTTGCCAGGACCTTGGAATAAAGCTTCACCGTATCCCAGTTGGCAATCCGGCGCAGCGGGACCACCACGTGCACCCCCTTGCCACCGGTGACGAGGGGCCAGCAGGGCAGGTCGAGATCCGACAAGATGTCCCGGAGGTCCAGAGCGGCAGCCGTCACATCCGAAAATCCGAGGCTTTCATCCGGATCGAGGTCGAATACCATCCTGTCGGGACGGTCGAGGTCATCCCGCCTTGACCCCCAGACGTGAAATTCCATCGCTCCCATCTGCGCCGCGCCGACCAGCCCCGCGGCGGTCGACACGTACATGTAGTCCGCCGTGTCGCCGTCGCTTTCCTCGATCTGCACCGTGCGTATCTCGTCGGGAAAGCCCTTTCCCGCGTGTTTCTGAAAGAACCGTTCCCCTTCGATCCCTTCAGGCAGCCGCACCAGCGAGAGAGGCCGGTCGGCCGCGTCCTCCAGAATACGGTCGGCCATCGCCTCGTAGTATTCTGCAACCTGGCGCTTGGTGATGCCCGCTGCGGGGTAGACTTTCCGGTTCGGGTGGCTGACGCCGATTCCGGCAATTTCGACGCGATCGTTGTCCATGCGGTCCTCCTCCACCTTGACGGTGCGGGCGGGCTTGTCCTCGCGCAATGCGATGAACACGGCATGCCGAAGCCGTCCGTCGTCCGTCTTCTCGGCGTACTTGATCTCGGCGACCAGTTTCGGCGTGATCCAGGTCACCCCCCGGCTTTCATCCTTGGGGATGTCCGCCGGAGCGGTCTTGCGTTCCATTCCCGACATGGCGGATTGCAAATCTTCCATGGTGTCGGCATCGAACCCGGTGCCGACCTTGCCCACGTAGGTCAGGCCGCCGCCCTCGTAGGCGCCGAGCGCGAGAGAGGCGAAGGGCCGGCCCCGCTTTTCGCTTTCCTGCCAGCCCAGGATGACGAATTCGTCTCTCCGTTCGCATTTGACCTTGCGCCAGTTGCTGGTCCGCGTGCCGCGGTAGGGCTGGTCGGTCCGCTTGGAAATAATGCCCTCGCCGCCTGCCTTGCAGATTTTGGCAAGCGCATCGTCCGGCGCGCCGTCGATGATCGGCGACAATTGTGCCAGCCCGAGGGGCGGTGCGTCGTGAAAGATCTTTTCCAGCCTCTCGCGCCGGTCGGCGAGCGGCTGGTCGATCCATTTGCGCCCGTCCGCTTCGAGCAGGTCGAAGCCGTAGAACCTGAACGGGCCACCTGCCTTGATCGCCTTCTGGAGGCTGGAAAAACCCTGAAGCCCCGCGCCCGCGACGATCTCGCCGTCGATCAGCGCGGAGTCGCAGTCCATCGCATCGAATGCGGGCAGCAGGCTTTCGAACCTGTCGGTCCAGTCGTGCCCATTGCGGGTAAAGATCCGCGGCCCGCCCTTGCCGAGGGCGACCAGCGCGCGGTAGCCGTCAAGCTTGACTTCATGCCACCAGTCCTTCCCCGAGGGGGCTTCATCCACCAGCGAGGCTAGCTGTATCTTGCGGAACTTGGGGCGCTTTCCCGCATGGCCGCCCGGCACGACGGGTTTCTCCGCCGCGATCTCGCGCAGGGTCCGGTTCGTCGAAGTGCTGCGGCGGTAGCGGTCTACGGGGTCACGACGCCCTGACGCCTCGTCCTCCTCCTTAATGAGCAGCCAGTTCTCCCGGCCCTTGTCGCCGGATTTGCGGCCCTTCATTCGGACAAGATGCCAACCGCCGGTCAGCCGCTGGCCGTGCAGCCGGAAATGCAGATGCCCCTTCTTCAGACCCTTCTCGACAGGCTCCACCGGTTGCCAGTGCCCGATGTCGAACAGCATGACCGTACCGGCACCGTAATTGCCTTCGGGAATCGTCCCTTCGAAGCCCAGGTAGGACAGCGGGTGGTCCTCCGTCCGGACCGACAGCCGCTTATCCGACGGATGCAGCGAGGGCCCGCGTGTGACCGCCCAGCTCAACAATGCGCCGTCCCATTCAAGCCGCAGATCGAAATGGGTTCTGGTCGCATCGTGTTTCTGCATGGAATAGCGGAGCGCGAGCGCATCGCCCGCAGCGCCATCGCGGGGTTCGGGCGTCCGGTCGAAGTCCCGTTTCTCGATATAACGGTCCAGCCGTCCCATCAGGCTGACTTCCTCGACTTGGAGGATTTCTTCTTGGCGCCGTCCTTCTTGAGGCTTTCTTTCAGCGCCGACATCAGGTCCACCACGTTGTCGGACCCATCGTCCGATCCTTCGCCGCCCGCCTTTGTGCGTGGGGTCTTCTTGCTCTTCCGTTTGCGCTCGATCAGATCGCGCAGCGCGGAGTCGTAGTGATCCTCGAAGTTTTCCGCGTTGAACGGCTTCGTCTTCCGGTCGATCAGTTCCGTTGCAACGGACAGGAGTTCGTCATCCGCCGGTTCGTCCTCGATGTCGGAGAACAGCGGATCCGCGTTCCTGATTTCCTCCGCATAATGCAGGGTTTCCAGCAACAGGCCGTCACCGCAAGGTCGGATCGCGCAGAGGTATTCCTTGCCCCGCATGGTCAACTGTCCCAGACCGACCTTTTCTGACTGTCGCAGGGCGTCGCGTACGACGCGATAGGCATCTTCGGCCAGATCATCGCTCGGAATGATATAGTAGGGTTTGTCGAAATAGAGCGGCGGTATCTCGCATGTCTCGACAAACTGGACGAGCTCCAGAGTCTTCTTCGTTTCCAGCTTGATGCCTTCCAGTTCTTCCGGCTCGATCAGCATGTATTCATCGTCGCTCAGCTCGTAGCCCTTGAGGATGTCCTCGCTCTTGACCGGGCCGATGCCGGGAACGGTCTTCTGATACCGGACCCGCTTGCCGGACGGGCCATGTATCTGCCTGAACGATACCCGCGCCCCGGACTTGGTCGCGGAATGAATTTCGACGGGTATGGATACCAGTGACAGGCGCAACTGGCCCTTCCAGATCGCACGAGACGCCATGATTTCCTCCTGAAAAGACATGAGTACAACTCGGCCCGCGCACGTTGGTTTCAGCTCTTGGGCCGCGTAGTGCCACCAAATGCGCGCCGAAGGGGTGCAAGAGGGAAGCAAACAAGATTGTTGATCTTTGATATATCATATGTCAGCGTAGTCCTGTCTGCTGACCGAGCAGATGCAACAACCGGTCTGGAGGCCGGACGGGAGGAGCATATGAATTTCAAGACGATTGCGATTGCCGCAGCATGCACCATTGCCCTGGGCACGAGCGCTCGGGCCGAATTGCTTGACGATATCAAGGCGAAGGACGAGCTGGTCTGCGGGACACTGAACTATCTGCCCGGTGTCGGTTACCTCAACGACGAGGGCAAATGGAGCGGGTTTGACGTCGATTTCTGCCGTGGCGCAGCGGCGGCCATTCTGGGTGACGCCGAAAAGGTCAAGTTCGTGGCCCTTACCGGCCCGCAGAAGTTCCCGGCGCTCGATTCGGGCGAGATCGACATCCTGTCGCGGTCCGTGACGCAGACCATCTCGCGCGAGACCACGCTGGGATACGACTTCATCGGGCCGAACATGCTGACCGGGCAGGGGTTCATGGTACCCGCCGACAGCGGCGTGACCAGTCTCGACGATCTCGACGGTGCCACCATATGCCTGCTGGGCGGGACAGTCACGGAACGTTACCTGGCGGAGTATTTCTCGGCCAAGGGCATGAGCTTCACGCCGGTGGCCTCCGAAGGCAGCGACCAGATGTATCCGATGTACTTCGATGGCCGTTGCGATGCGGTCACGCAGGAGCCGCCCTACATGGCCATCCGCCGGATGAATTCGGGCAATCCGGATGCGCATGTGATCCTCGACCAGATCGTCGCCAAGTCCTACGAGGCACCGGTGATCCGCGAAGGCGATCCGAAGTTCCGGGAGGTCCTGCAATGGATGCACTACGGCATGATTACCGCCGAAGAGATGGGCATCACGATGGACAATATCGACGAGGTCATGGAAACGACGAACGATCCGGAAGTTCGCAGGTTCCTCGGGCTCGAAGGTGACATCGGCGCCTCGATGGGCGTGTCCAACGACTGGATGGTGAATGTCATCAAGGCCGTCGGCAACTACGGCGAGTTCTTCGACCGCAATCTGGGCAAGAACTCTCCGCTGGGCGTGGAGCGCGGGATGAACGCGCTTTACCGTGACGGCGGCGCGATGATCGCGCCCGGCTGGCAGTAAGTGCCGGCTGCCGGACATACCCGGCCTTCCAGCGCGCGGCGATCCCGCGCGCTGATGCGGCCTGCCGTCATGGCGCAGGTCCTGTTTGTCGTGACCATCCTGGTGCTGGGATATGCCCTGGTGCAGATCACGCAAGGCAATCTTGACCGCCTGTCGGTCAAGTCCGGATACGGTTTCCTCGCAGAGAAGGCGCCTTTTGAGCTGGGAGAAAGCCTGATCCCCTTTTCGGCGGGCGATACCTACCTGCGCGCCTTCGTCGTGGGGATCCTGAACACCCTGAAGGTCGCGGCGCTCGGCATCGTGCTGTCGACGGTCCTGGGGCTGCTGATCGCCCTCGGGCAATTGTCACCCAGTGTTGTGGTGGCGCGGGTCTGCAGGTTTTATATCGAAACCGCCCGCAACGTGCCGCTGCTGATGCAGCTGATATTCTGGTACGCGCTCATCACCGCGAGCCTGCCTCGGGTCAAGCAGGCGCTGTCCCCGATGCCGGGCGTCTACCTGTCGAACCGGGGCCTGAACCTGCCGTCGCTCGACATGGGCGGGGCAGGGGGTGCGGTGGCGCTGGCGCTCCTCGCCGGGATGATCGCCGCAATCGTGCTGCTGATGTTGCGGCGGCGCATTGCGATATCCCCCTGGTTCATCGGGGCCGTGTCGATTCTGCCCGCTCTGCTGACCTGGGCCGCTTCGGGGGCGGTGCTGTCCGCTCAGATGCCTGAACTCAAGGGCTTCAATTTTCGTGGCGGCATGGCCGTCAGCCCGGAGTTTCTGGCACTGCTGCTGGGGCTGACGATATATACCGCAGCCTTCAACGCCGAAGTGATCCGCGCCGGCGTCCTCGGTGTGCCCAAGGGTCAGCGTGAGGCCGCGACGGCCCTGGGTCTCAAACCGGCGACGACCATGCGACTGGTCATCATCCCGCAGGCGTTGCGTATCATCATCCCGCCGATGGGGAACAACTATCTGAACCTTACCAAGGAAAGCTCGCTCGCCGTGGCGATCGGCTATCCCGAGGTGGTGCGGGTGGCGAACATCACGCTGGCCGAGACAAGCCAGTCGATCGAATGCATTTCGATCATCATGCTGGTTTTCCTGACGATCAGCCTGACGACTTCCGCGCTTCTCAACTGGTTCAACGCGCGCGCCGCGCTGGTGTCGAGATGAGCGTGTCGTCCACCCTGCCGCCGGCCCGGCCCACGGGGCCGATGCACTGGCTGCGCGGGCAGTTTCGCTCACCGCTGGCGCTGATCCTGAACATCGCGATGTTGATGGTGCTTGTCGCCGTCGTGCCGCCGGTGGTGAACTGGGCGCTGCTCGACGCGGTGTGGACCGGCGCGTCCACCGCCGATTGCCCGCCCGATGCGGGGGCCTGCTGGGCCTTTGTCGGGGCAAAGTCGCGGCTGATCCTTTTCGGCACCTATCCCTATGCCGAACACTGGCGCGCGGCCGTGGCTACGGCGCTGCTGGTGGTGCTCGTCATCGCGTCGCTCAATCCGCTGAACTGGTCCCGGCGTCTGGGTCTCTCGTGGGTCGTGGGCATGATCGTCTACGGCGTGTTGATGTGGGGTGGGGTGGCTGGCCTTGCCTTCGTGGACAGCACGCTTTGGGGCGGACTGCCGTTGACGGTGCTGCTCACGGTGATCGCCGTTGCCTTCGGCTTCCTGGTGGCGATCCCCGTGGCGCTGGCGCGGGCGTCCACCCTGCCGGTCTTCCGGACGGCGGCCACGGTCTACATCGAATTGATCCGCGGTGTGCCGCTGATCTCGATCCTGTTCATGGCCTCGGTCGCCATGCCGCTGCTGCTTCCGCAGGGTTTCAGCCTGAGCGGTCTAATCCGGGTAGCCATCGGCCTGACGCTGTTTACCGCGGCCTACATGGCCGAAGTCCTGCGCGGCGGGCTGCAGGCGGTGCCGCGGGGTCAGGCCGAAGCGGCGCAGGCGCTGGGGCTGGGATACTGGCAGACACGCCTGCGCGTCATCCTCCCCCAGGCCTTCGAACTGGTGCTGCCCGCCTTTGTCAGCCTTGTGATCATCACGCTGAAAAGCACGTCACTGGTCGTGATCGTCGCGATGATGGACCTTCTCGGTGCAGCCAAGGCGGCGCTGGCGGACCCCAACTGGATCGGTTTCTACGTGGAGGCATATGTCTTTGCCGGGCTGATCTATGTAACGATGTGTGCTTCCATTTCCTGGTATGGTCGCAAGGTCGAGACCAAGCTGCGCGATGCGCGCGGATACAACTGACGGGGGTTCAGATGAGCAAGATTTACACCGATGCCCCCGACGGCTCCGCCGCGCCACCGACCCTCGGTCTGGTCGATCGCGGGGACACCCTGACCGACAAGGTATATGCGGAACTGCGGCGAGCCCTGCTCACCGGCGTATGGGAGCCGGGTAGGAAACTGACCGCACGCAGCCTGTCACGAGAACTGAATGTAAGCCTGACCCCCGTCCGCGAGGCAATGCTGAAGCTCGCCAACGAAGGCGGTCTGGCCCTGTCCGAGACCCGGGCCTTTTCGGTTCCCGAACTGTCACGCGGAGATTATGACGAGGTGGTCGCCATCCGGCTGGCGCTGGAGCCCATGGCGGCCGAGAAGGCGGCAGCGGTCATCACGCCCGAAACCGTGGACCGCCTGGACCGGATCAATGACGAGATGAAGGCGCTGATTGAGGCGGAACGTTTCGGAGAGGCGCTGCAGAAGGACACCGGCTTTCACCGGACGATTTACGCGCTGGCCGGCAGCGCCATGCTGGACGGGATGATCGACCAGCTTTGGCTGCGGGTCGGCCCGACCCGCAACTTGCTGTCGCACACCTTTCGGCAGCGCCTGATCGGCTACCAGAACCACGAGACCATCATCGCCGCCCTGCGCAAGGCCGATCCGGCCGCCGCGCGAGAGGCGATCCATCGCGATATCGCGGAAGGTGCGAAATCGCTTCGAGAAAAGCTCGCGCCGTAAGGCGCGGGAGAATGACCGCGCCCCGCGCGTGGACCACGAGGACCAAGACATGACCGATGACCGTTCCCCTTTTCCCGCAGGCGGCCGCGATTGGGAAGACCTGAGCGCCGAAATGACCGCGCGCACCGCCGATGACATCGACTGGCGCGGAGGGCGCACGCCGCTCTATGTCTTCTTCGACAGGGAAGAGACCTACGAGATCGGGAAAAAGGCGTACATGGCGTTCTTCAGCGAGAACGCCCTGGGCAAGACACGCGCTTTCCGGTCCATCGACTCGATGGAGCGGGACGTCATCGATTACGGCCTGTCGCTGTTCGAAGCGCCCGAGGGGGCAGGGGGTGCCTTTACCACCGGCGGCAGCGAGAGCATCTTCGTCGCGATGAAAGCGGCGCGAGAGGCGTTGCGCGCGGAGCGCGGATGGAAGCGGGGCGAGGTCCTCAACATCGTCATGCCGGATTCCGCGCACCCCGCCTTCGACAAGGCAGCGGCGGCGATGGATCTGGACATTCGCCGCGCTCCGCTGCGGGGCGATATGCGTGTTGATCCGGCGGCCCTGAAGGACATGATCGATGACCGGACCATCGCCATCGTCGGTTCTGCCCCCTGTTTTCCGCACGGGGTGATCGATCCGATCGAAGACCTGTCGCGGATCGCGATGGACGCGGGCGTCTGGCTGCACGTGGATGCCTGCGTCGGCGGGTGGATCGCACCCTTCTTTGCCCGTAACGGACGCGGCACGCCTGCCTTCGATTTCCGTTTTCCGGGGGTGCGGTCGATCTCCGCGGACCTGCACAAGTTTGGTTTCTGCCCGAAATCCGCCTCCACTGTCTTTTTCCGGAACGAGGACGATCTCACCCGCTCGCGGTTCCGGCACGATGCCTGGCCGAGCGGCGTGATCGATACAGCGACCCTTGCCGGCACACGCACCGGGGGATCGGTCGCGGCGGCATGGGCGGTGCTGAACCACTTGGGCGAGGCCGGGTACCGCGACATCGCGCGACGCCTCGCCGAGATGACCGACGCCTATGTCGCCGGGATCGAGGCGATTGAGGGCCTAAAGATGCACGCCCGGCCGGACCTCACGCTCATCAACTATGGCTCTGACGATTTCGACATTTTCCGCGTGGCCGAAGGCATGACCGAACGGGGCTGGCTGGTGGGCCTGACCAAGAAGCCGCGCGGCATGCACGCCATGATGTCGATGCTGCACGAACCTGCGCGGGCGCAGTTCCTGTCGGACCTCGCGGAATGCGTCGCGGCGCAGCGCGGCGCGGAAGATGAACGATCTGCGCTGACGGCGACCTACTGACCCGGTGCCTGCAATCCCGGCCAGCACGTCTGCCGCCGGGATCATCAGGCGGGCGGCGCGGTCGTGTCCCGCATGATCAGTTCCAGGTCCAGCCGCTCCCGCACGAGGCCGGTGCCCTCCCGGTCCGCGATTGCCTTGACCAGATGGCGCGCGGCGGTCGTGCCGATGGTGCGGGCCGGGATCCGGACGGTGGTCAGGGCCGGTTCCATGTCGGCCGAGCCGGTGAAATCACCGATGCCGATGATCGACAGGTCGCCGGGTATCGAAAGGCCAAGCCGAATCGCCGCGTAGACCGCGCCGTAGGCGATGATGTCGTTCCCGCAAAGAAGGGCGGTAGGACGTTCGTCACCCGACAGGATCTCGCCGCACACCGCCTTTGACCGGGATACGCTGTAGAGCGTCTGACCCCGCCATGCGTCCGGTACCGTGACGCCGGCGTCCGCCAGCGTCTTTTCCACCGCCGCCAGTCGGGCCTGCGCCCTGTCGTTTCCGGCCGTCGGCGGAAACACGAGGCCGATGTGCCGGTGCCCCAGCCGCAAGAGATGTTCGGCAGCGCGGCGTCCCGCCTCGGCATTGTCGGCCCCGACGCAGGACATCCGGGAGTCCGCGTCATAGTTCCAGACCGACAGAAGCGGAACACGCTGTTCCTCGATCAGGCGCATGCTGTCCGCACTGTGGTCGAACCCGATGAGCGCGAGACCGTCGACCCGGTGTTCGAGCAGTTTGCGCATCACCTGGTACTCGGCATCCAGATCGTAGCCGTGCGACGCGAGCAGAAGCGTGAAGCCGTGCGTGCTGGCCTCGTCGTTGAACGATTGGACGACCTCGGCAAAGATCGCGTAGTTCAGCGTGGGGACGACGAAGCCGATGGTCGCGCTTCGCCGGCCGTGGATCGCCTGCGCGGCGCGGTTGCGGATGTATCCCGATTTCCGGATCGCCGAATCGATCTTCTTGCGGGTGGCCGGGCTGACCAGCTCCGGGTGATTGATCGCTCTCGAAACGGTGGCGGGCGACACGCCTGCAACCTTTGCGACGTAAACGATATCAACCTTATCTGACTGTTTTTTCGCCATATATACACCTTACTAAGACTCAGAATGAAAACGTTTGCAATGCAATTTTCATTGCCTATCCTTTGAGTCGTCCGGCACTGCAAACGCCCCCCACAGGGCGCTTTCGCCGACAGCAGGACTCGAACGGAGGTGTCATGAACGTTCAGGACGAAGTTTCCATGGTTGACGCGGTCGTGGCCGACGCGCGCGCGGCGCAGGCAGAATACGAACGCAACGGGAGCCAGGCGCGCTATGACAGGGCGGCGCAGGCGGTGGCCTGGGCGATCATGGAACCCGAACGCAACCGGACCCTTGCCGAACTCGCCGTCGATGTGACCGGGCTTGGCAATGTCGAGGACAAGATCACCAAGAACCACCGCAAGACACTTGGCCTGATGCGCGACATCGCCGGGGCCCGGACCCACGGCGTCGTGTCGGACGACGCCGACACCGGGATCACCACTGTCCTGCGCCCCATCGGGCTCGTGGGGGCGGTCGTGCCGTCGACCAACCCGGTGGCGACGCCCGCAAACAATATCATCAACGCGCTGAAGGGCGGGAATGCCATCATCCTGTCGCCCTCGCCTAAGGGGGTGCCCTGCTGCGAGCTGCTGCTCGACTATATCTACTCGGAGTTCGAGAAGATCGGCGAGAACAGGACACTGGTGCAGATGCTGCCGCCGCCCGGCAGCAAGGCCAAGACCCAGCGCCTGCTGGAGCAGGTGGATCTTGCCGTGGTGACGGGCAGCCAGGACAACGTGCGCCGGGCCTATTCGAGCGGAACCCCCGCCATCGGGGTGGGCGCCGGCAACGTGACCACGATCGTGGATGAAACCGCCGATCTGTCTGCGGCCGCGGAAAAGATCGCCGCGTCCAAGACCTTCGACAACGCGACGTCCTGCTCGTCCGAGAACGCGATCGTGGTCGTCGATGCGGTCTACGACGAATTCGTCGCCGCGCTTGCCAACGTCGGCGGTGCGACCGTGCCGGGGTCCGAAGCGGATGCCATCGTGGCCCGTCTCTGGCCGGGCGGGCACCTGAGCCCGAACATCATCGCCAAGGATGCGGACGTCGTCATAAAAGAGCTCGGGCTGGAGGGAAAAGTCCCGGAAGGCACCCGTTTCGTCGCTGTGGAGACCCAAGGGATCGGCCCGGAGCACCCCCTTTCCGGAGAGAAGCTGAGCCGGGTCGTCGCCCTTTACCGGGCGCAGGATTATGCTGATGCCGTCGAAATCGCGCGGCGGATCCTCGATCATCAGGGTGCGGGCCATTCGCTGGGCATTCACACGGCCGAGGATGCCCGCGCCCGCGACCTCGCCACCCATATGCCGACGTGTCGAGTGATCGTGAACCAGGCGCATACCTTCGCGACCGGGGGGTCGTTCGAGAACGGCCTGCCGTTTTCGCTGTCCATGGGCTGCGGCAGCTGGGGCGGCAACTCCATCGACGACAACCTGCATTGGCGGCACTTCGTCCAGCGGTCTCGTGTGGTGCGCCCGATCCCCGCGCGGGAACCATCGCTGGACGATATCTTCGGCGGCTATTGGGCCGAGGTCGGAAAATGAAGTTCAGCCCGCAGGATCCGCCGGCCGGCACGGTTCGGGACTGGCTCGACCATCGGGCGCGAACGGCGCCTGATACGGTCAGTCACCTGTTTCCGGGCACGGTGCCGGCGCTGACGTGGCACGAACTGCGCGAGGAAGCACAGGACATCGCGGCCCGCCTGACCGGGCTGGGCATTCCGAAGGGCGCCAGCGTTGCCCTCATGCTGCCGAACGGCCGGGCGGCCATCACGTGCCTGTTCGGGGTGCTGAGCGGCGGATTCCGGACGACGGTCATCAACCTTGCCGCAGGTGCGGAGGCCATCGGCTATGCCCTGTCGCACTCCGAGGCGACCCATGTTCTCGTGGGTAACGATCAGGAAGAACTTCTGGCAGAGGCACGGGCGGCGCATAATGTGCCCGCCGCGGCAATCGCCGTCGGGGATCGGGGTGTGCACTGGCCGGAGGGGGCCGTGGGCAAGCCGCTCCACGATCTTGCGGCAGAGGACGACGCGCTGCTGATGTATACATCCGGCACCACCGGACGGCCAAAGGGGGTCATGCACAGCCACGCCAGTCTTCTGGCGGGAGGCTGGACGACCGCCGTCGCCCATGAACTGACCGAGGCGGACAGGGCCCTGTGCGTTCTGCCGATCTGTCACATCAACGGGTTGTGCGTGACGGTGCTGGGTCCGCTTGTGTCCGGCGGGTCGGTGGCTGTCTGCCCCCGCTTCTCGGCGACCGCCTTCTGGGCGCAGTGCGCCGAAGCGGAGGTCACGTGGTTTTCGGTCGTGCCGACGATCGTGTCGCATCTGCTCCATGGCGAGGCAGAGCCGGATGCCGCGACGCGGGAAAGGATCAGGTTCGGTCGGTCGGCGTCTTCCGCCCTGGCGCCCGAAATGCACCGGGCATTCGAGGCCCGCTTCGGGATCTCGCTGGTCGAGACCATGGGCCTGACCGAAACGGCCGCGCAGATCCTGTCGAACCCGCTGGCGGAAAGCGAACGCAAGGTCGGGTCGCCGGGTCGTGCCTTTGGCGACGAGGTGGCGATCCTGTCGGCCGATCTGAGCCCGCTGCCGCCCGAGACGGAGGGCGAAATCGCGGTGCGCGGGCCGAACGTGATGCGCGGCTATCTCAAGAACGAGGACGCCACGCGCGAGGCTTTCACCCCCGACGGTTGGCTGCGCACGGGCGATCTGGGCCGCATGGATGCGGACGGCTTCGTGTTCGTGACAGGGCGGCTGAAAGAGCTGATCATCAAGGGCGGGGAGAACATCGCGCCGCGCGAGGTGGACGAGGCACTCTATGCGCATCCCGACGTGATCGAGGCCGCGGCGTTCGCCCGCGTCTGCAAGACGTTCGGTGAAAGGGTCGAGGCCGCCGTGACGCTGCGCGTCGGGTCGGAGGCCTCGGAGGCGGATCTGCTGGCCCTGTGTCACGCCCGGCTCGGCAAGTTCAAGAGCCCCGACGCCATCCATTTCCTGCCGGAGCTGCCCAAGGGGCCTTCCGGCAAGATCCAGCGGCGGCTGCTCGTCGATCTGGCGAGGTAACCGGCCACGCAAGAAGACCCCGGTCAGGATCGCAGAGGAGGGCGGCCCGGACCGGAGGAAACCGAAACGGAATAGTCATTGGGAGGACATGACATGAAACTGATTGGAAAAGCGGAAACCGCGATCCGAACCCTTGCGGTCGTCGGGGCGATGGCAATGGGGGGCGCGGCGCTGGCCCAAGGCTATCCCGACCGGCCGATCGAGCTGGTGGTGACCTTCGGCCCCGGCGGCGGTGCCGACACGATGGGCCGCCAGATGGCCAAGCTGCTGGAGGAACCGCTGGGCGTTTCCGTCCCGGTGTCGAACGTGGCAGGGGCGTCTGGAAATGCGGGGCTGACGCACCTGCGTACCAACGCCGCGGATGGCTACACCATCGGGACGCTGATCTCGCTTACCGTCGCCTCCTGGGCGTCCGGACTGGGCGACAACAAGCCCGAGGATTTCCGCGTGATCGCGGTCGTGCAAAGCTCGCCGTCGTTCCTGTTCGTTCCGGCCAACAGCCCGCACCAGACCGGCGAGGATCTGCTGGCCTATGCCAAGGCGAACCCCGGTGAACTCACAGTTGCGACCTCGGGCTACGGCACGCAGGACGACGTGACGCTGAAATTGCTCGGCGCCACCGGAGCGGAAATGGAGAACGTTCCCTTCCAGGCCCCGGCGGAACGCTACGCCTCGCCAATCGGCGGCCACACGGACGCGATCTATGAAGAACCCGGCGACGTTGCGCAGTTCATCCAGGCGGGTCAACTCAAGCCGCTGATGGTGTTCGACAGCGAACGGCATCCGGAATTCCCCGACGTGCCGACCTCGGCGGAACTGGGTGTGGACATTTCCGGTCTGGACAACTTCCGCAGCATCGCGGTACCCGCCGGCACCCCCGACGACGTCGTCGCCAAGCTGGAAGAAGCGGTATCCGGCGCGCTGGCGACGGAGGACTGGCAGGCGTTCTGCAAGCAGACCTATTCCTGCATCGAACCCGTCACCGGCGAGGAGGCCCAGCAGATGATAAGGGGCTTCCGCGAAACCATCGCGTCGCAGCTGGACTCCTGAGGGGGGCGCTCATGGCAGGCCTGACGCCAAAAGCTCGGGGCGAAGCCATCGGGGAGGCCGGCGTCGGCTTGCCGACCCGGTGCGCCGCGCTGCTTCTGCCCGCTGTCCTTCTGGCGGCTGCGCTGCTGTTGCCGGGGATGATGTTTGCGCACGACGTGTCGAATGGCCGACACGGGATCGGCCCCGACGCCTGGCCTGACATCATTCTCGACTGTCTCGCCTTCTTCGCGGCCATCTGGCTGGCGCAGGAGGTCTGGACGCTGGCGCGCGGACGTCGCAGCATGACGCTGCGTGCGCCCGCGGACGAGGAGACCTACGACTTTACCAAGGCGTTGATCGGGCTTGTCCTGATCATTTTATACGGCGCGATGATCCACCTTGCCGGCTTTGCGCTGACCACCGCGATCTTCATCGCCGTGTGGTGCATCTACGGCGGCGTGACACGGCTGACGGTCGTCATTCCCGTGTCGCTGATCGGCACCATCGTCCTTTTGTGGCTGTTCATGGGCCTCGCCCTGATGCCGCTCAGCCGGGGGCAGGGGGCATTCGACCAGGCCAGCATCTGGCTGCTCCGCACGCTGGGCATTTACTGATACCGAGGAGCCGACCCCATGGCCGCGCTAGACCTACTTTTGGGCGGATTCGCCGCCGCATTCCAGCTCGCGACCTTCGCGACGATCGTGATCGGCCTGCTGGTCGGCGTGGTTGCGGGCGCGCTGCCGGGCATCTCGTTCGTGAACGCGATGGCAATGGCACTGCCCTTTACCTATGTCATGGAACCGACCCAATCCATGCTGTTTCTCGGCGGCATCTACGTGGGCGGCGTCTTCGGCGGATCGATCTCGGCGATCATCATCAACGTTCCAGGCACGCCCGCGTCGCTCCCGGCGACGTGGGACGGCTACCAGATGACCAAGCGGGGCGAGGTCAAGCGCGCCCTGACCATCGCCGTGACCGCTTCCGCTTTCGGCGGGCTGGTCAGCGCGCTGGTGCTGACCTTCTTCTCCGCCCCTTTCGCCAGCTTCGCGCTCAAGTTCTCGCAACCTGAATTCTTCGCCGCCACCGTACTGGGCCTCGTGAGTGTCATCGCCATCGCCAAGGACCAGCCCATCGTCACGGTGGTGTCGCTGCTGGCCGGCATCGCGATCGGGACGGTCGGGGTCGATCCCCTGTTCGGGCAGGCCCGTTTCAGCTTCGGCTTTTCCGAGATGGAAAGCGGCATCCGTTTCGTGGTGGTCATGATCGGCCTCTTCGCCATCGGCGAGGTCGTCGACCTGATCGCGACCAACCGTGACCTGCGGCCCAAGAAGACCGAGGGCAAGGAAAAGGCGGTCCGGTTCGCCGACATCTACGGCGTCAAGGGGGCGATCCTGAGAGGCACCGGGCTGGGCTGCATGATCGGCATGATCCCGGGGGCCGGGGCCACGCCCGGCGCCGTCATCGCCTACGGCATCGAAAAGCAGATATCCAAGCGGAAGGACGCGTTCGGCACCGGTGTCGAGGAAGGTCTTGCGGCCCCCGAGGCCGCCAAGAACGCCACCACCGGCGCGGCGATGGTGCCGCTTCTCACGCTCGGTATTCCGGGCAGCGCCGCGACGGCGATCATGCTGGCCGCGATGATGCTGCACGGTGTCAATCCCGGACCGCTGCTGTTCATCATGGACCCGTCCATGGTCTATACTATCTTCGCCGCGATGATCATCGCCAACGTGCTGATGATCGGCGCGGGCATCGGCGTGGCGCAGATCTTCTCCACCCTGATGAAGACTCCGCCGGCGATACTCGCGGCATTCATCATCGTGCTTTCGATCGTCGGGGCCTTTGGCGTGCGGAACAACATCTTCGACGTCTACGTCTGCCTTGCCTTCGGCGTGCTGGGCTGGGGGATGAAGCGGATCGGCTTTCCGTCGGCGCCGATGGTGCTGGGCGTCATTCTCGGCCCGTTGGCAGAACGCTACTTCCTCACGTCTCTGGTCAACGCCAAGCAGGACTGGACAGTGTTCTTCACCCGACCGATCAGCGGCACGATCCTGTTTCTGGCGCTGATCTTTGCGGTCTGGTCGCTGTGGGCGCCGATCTCCAACCTGATCCGACGGATGCGCCGCCGCCCTGCCTGATGCGGAAACGCTGCGGCAAAGTCGCGTCAATCCGTCCGTCCGATGTTGATCCCCGGCCACTTCTGGCGCAGGTTTCGCCGAAACGCAAAGGAGGAACGCGAGATGACGGATACGATACAGGGCCTGTTCCGGCTGGATGGCAAGGTCGCGCTGGTGACAGGTGGAAGCCGGGGCATCGGCCGGGCCATCGCAGCCGCATACGTGGAGCAGGGGGCCAAGGTCTATATCTCCTCGCGCAAGCCCGGCGCCTGTGACGAGACCGCCCGCGAACTGGGGGACTCCTGTATCGCGCTGCCGATGGACATCTCGACGGTCGACGGCTGCCGTGCGCTGGCCGACGCGCTCGCGGAGCACGAAGACAGGCTGGATATCCTCGTGAACAACGCCGGCGCCGCGTGGTCGGAGCCCTTTGAGACCTTCCCCGAAAGCGGCTGGGACAAGGTGATGGACCTGAACCTCAAGTCGCCCTTCTTCCTCACGCAGGCGCTGCACGGCATGCTGAAGGCCGCGGCGACGCAGGAAACGCCGGCCAAGGTCATCAACATCACCTCGATCGACGGGCTGCGCCTGAACCCCTGGGACACCTACAGTTACCATGCATCGAAATCCGGCCTGATCTACCTGACCAAGCGCATGGCCGCTCGCCTGATCGAGGACCGGATCGTGGTCAGCTCCATCGCGCCGGGGCCGTTTGCCAGCGACATGAACCGCGCCGCGCGCGATCACGCGGATGCGGTGGCCAAGCGCGTCCCGCTCGGCCGGATCGGAACGCCACAGGACATCGGTGCGACGGCGACGTTCCTCGCCAGCCGTGCGGGCGATTACGTGGTCGGTGATACCGTGGTCCTTGACGGGGGCATGACCAACGCCGCCCTGGGCGCCCCGATGGAGGAATAGGCCGGCGCGACCGGCTTTCAGGCCGAGAAGGGCGAGTTGAACGTCTTGTGAAAATAGGCGTAGATCATGTCCATCTGCGGTGAAAAGGTCGTGCCGCGCCGCCATGCCAGACCGACGTCCATGGTCGGTACCTGTGAACCGGGCAGCACCGTCGCGATTCTCTTGCCCTCCAGCGACCAGGGTCGGTACACCATGTCGGACAGGATGGTTATGCCCTGACCGTTCGCCACCATAGACCGGACCGCTTCGATTGAACTGGTCCGCAAGCTGACGCGCGGCTTGGCAGCCTGGTAGCTCCAGTATTTCATCGCGGTGTTCGCAGCCTCGTCCACCGTCAGGAGGATCAGCTCCTCGTCGGCGATTTCGTCGAATCCGATGCTTCGGCGCTGCGCGAAGCGGTGCCCGCTCGCGACCCAGACCCGGCGGGTGGACCGCAGCAGCGTTTCGCTTTCCAGACGTGCGTTCGTGATGTTCGACGTCAGCATGACGGCGACGTCGAACCTGTCGGACAGCAGGCCTTCCTCGATGCTGTCCCTGTTCAGCTCGTGCAGCTGGATGTCCAGATTCGGATGCAGCCTGCGAAGCCGGTCGAGGTGATAGGGCAGGAAATACCCCATGACGGTATAGCTGGCGGCGATGCGGATCGTGCCGGATGAATCGGTGTCCCGGTGGCGCAGGTTCTTTGCGTCTTCGAGTTTTCCCAAGATGACATAGGCCGACGCGAGAAACTCGCGCCCCGCATCCGTGAGGTCCATCCCCTGTTGCGTTCGCTGGAACAGTTTTGCGCCGAGAGAGGCTTCGAGATCCTTGATCGCGGTGGTGACGGAAGACTGCGAAATGGACAGTGCAGAGGCTGCCTTGCTGACCTGCGCCGTCTCTGCCGTGGCGACGAAGTACTTGAGTTGCCTCAATTTCATGGCATTTCTCCAGTTATCGGAATTTCCGATAATGGTAGAGCAGAAAATTAAATTTTACAAACATCGAGTCGTTTCTACTATTGCTTCAATGACTTTGGTTGAGGAGGCCATTATGCGGACAGTCGTCGATCTGAACTGCGATATGGGTGAGGGTTTCGGGCACTGGAGCTACGGTGACGCGCCCGACGAGGAACTCATGGCGCTGATCAGTTCCGCCAACATCGCGACAGGTTTCCATGCCGGCGATCCGAACTCCATGAACCGGGTGGTTTCCCTGGCCAAGGCGCACGGTGTCGCTCTTGGCGCTCACCCTGCATACAACGATCTTCAGGGGTTCGGCCGGCGCAAGATCGTCGCGACGGATGACGAACTCGTCAACGACATCCTGTACCAGATCGGCGCGTTGCGGGAATTCGGGCGGCGTTACGATCTGCCGCTGCAGCACGTGAAGCCGCACGGCGCGCTCTACATGGAGGCCGCGAAGAACGAAGACCTGTCGCGGCACCTGGTGGAAACGCTGCAGGCGACGTCGCCGGACCTCATTCTTTTCTGCATGGGCCCGGCCCTTACCTATGACGTGGCCAAACGTCACTCGCACCCAGTCGTCCGCGAACTTTTCGCGGATCGGGATTATGGCGACGATGGCATGATTGTCTTTACCCGCAAAGGTGCCGCGGCAGACCCGCAGGCCATCGCGGACAAGTGCCTTCGTGCTTGCCGCGAAGGCAAGGTCGAGACCGAAAGCGGCAAGGTGATCGATATCGCCTTTGAATCCATCTGCGTCCATTCGGACACGCCGGGCGCGGTAGAGATCCTTTCGGCGATCAGGAAAACGCTGACAGACAACGGAATTCGCATCGCACCGGCCCGGGACGTCCTGGCCGAAGAACCCAGCAGCTAAACACAAGGAGAGACACCAATGGCCGACATCCAGTCCCCTGTACCGGGCACATTCTATCACAAGCCCTCGCCCGAAGAGGCCCCCTTCAAATCCGAAGGCGATTCCGTTTCGGCGGGCGAGACCATCGGTCTGGTCGAGGTGATGAAGTCCTTCATCGAGGTTCAGGCCGAAGCCGACGGCACCTTCGGAGGATACACCGCCGAGAATGAATCGGCGGTCGCGGCGGGCGACGTTCTGGCGACGTTGAAATAACATGAGCATCAAGCGCCTTTTCATTGCGAACCGTGGCGAAATCGCCGTGCGAATCATCCGCGCAGCGCAGTCGCTCGGTATTCACACGATCCAGGCCCATTCCGAAGCGGACGCCGAAATGCTGGCCGTCAAGATGGCGGACGAGGCGGTTTGCATCGGACCGGCGCAGGCGTCGAAAAGCTATCTCGACGTGGACGCCGTCGTCAAAGCCGCGAAGGACAGCGGCGCCGACGCCGTGCATCCCGGCTACGGCTTCCTCGCCGAAAGTCCGAGGTTTGCCCGGGCGGTCGAAGAAGCCGGCATGATCTTCGTCGGGCCTTCCGCCGACACGATCCAGAGCATGGGCGACAAGGTGTCCGCGCGGACCGCTGCCGAGAAGGCCGGCGTGCCCGTGGTGCCCGGGTCGGACGGCCGCGTCGATGACATGGACGAAGCGGAGCGCATCGCCGACAGCATCGGCTATCCGGTGATGATCAAGGCAAGCGCAGGGGGCGGCGGGCGTGGCATACGCATCGCCGAAACCCGCGAAGAGCTGAGAAAGCTTGCACCGCAAGCACGCCAGGAGGCCGAAGCGGCCTTCGGCGATGGCGGTATCTACATCGAGAAGGTCATTACCCGGCCGCGCCACATCGAAGTGCAGGTGATGGCTGACGGAACCCGCGCAGTGCATTGTTTCGAACGGGAATGTTCGCTTCAGCGGCGGCGGCAGAAGGTGTGGGAGGAGGCGCCGGCCTTCGGCCTGCCCGAGGTGACCCGGCAGGCCATGTGCCAATCCGCGGTCGATCTTGCCGAGGCGGTGCAGTACCGCGGGGCAGGGACGGTGGAATACCTCTACGACAGCGACGATGATGCCTATTATTTCATCGAGATGAACACCCGCATCCAGGTTGAACATCCCGTGACCGAGATGGTGACCGGCCTCGACCTCGTCGCCTTGATGATCCGCGTTGCGGGGGGTGAATCCCTGCCTCTCGAACAGGATGACATCGCCCTGAACGGCCACGCCATCGAGGTGCGGCTGAACGCCGAGGACCCGCTGAAAAAGTTCATGCCCTTTCCGGGTGTGGTCGGCACGCTGGATCTGCCGGAAAGCGACGGCGTCCGCTTCGACCATTTCCTTTACGAGGGATACCAGATCCCGCCGTTCTACGATTCCCTGATCGGCAAGCTGATCGTTCACGCGGATGACCGCGATGCAGCGATCGACAAGATGGAAAAGGCGCTCGAGACGATCGAGATCGGCGGTCTCAAGACAACGGCCCCGCTGCACCGGGCGCTGGCGCGATCGGAAGACGTGCGCGCCGGCCGCATCCACACCCAGTGGCTGGAACCCTGGCTCGATGCCGGCAACCTCGCAAATCAGACAGGAGGAGCAACGTGAAAACACGATATTCATTCGGCGGCGACGAACATATCTTCGTCGAGATGGACGAGGAAATGTCCCTCGACGCCTTCTTCAAGTCGCTTGCCATGAGCAACGCCGCACGCGATGCCAAGATCGACGGCGTGCGCGAAATCTGCCCGGCGAACGCTTCTTTCCAGGTGCGTTACGATCCCGAGACCATTTCGCCCGACGACATGATGGCGAAGCTCAAGGAGTTCGAAGACAAGGCCGTGAACGCCGAAAAGCGGCTGAACACGCGGATCATCGAAGTTCCCGTCTACTACCAGGATCCCTGGACCCACGATTGTGTCATGCGGTTTCGCGAGCGGCATCAGGACCCCAGCGGGACCGACCTTGATTACGCGGCGCGGATCAACGGATACGACAGCGTCGAGGCATTCATCGAGGCGCACCATTCCTCGCCGTGGTTCGTGTCCATGGTCGGTTTCGTGTCGGGCCTGCCCTTCCTCTACCAGCTCGTGGAGCGCGAGAAGCAGATCGAGGTGCCGAAATACCTCAAACCGCGCACCGACACGCCGAAGCAGACAGTCGGATATGGCGGCTGCTTCTCGTGCATCTATTCCGTGCGCGGCGCGGGCGGATACCAGATGTTCGGCATCACGCCGATGACCATCTTCGACGCTGACCAGGAGGTCAGCTATCTCAAGGACTTCATGGTGTTCTTCCGTCCCGGCGACATCGTGAAGTTCAATCCGATCGGCCGCGAGGAGTACGACCGTATCCTCAAGGAGGTCGAGAATGGCACCTACAAGCCCCGGATCGCCGAGGTGACCTTCGACCTGGAGGAATTCAACAGCGATATCGAGGGCACCAACCACAAGCTGATGGAGGCGCTCAATGGCATTTGAAGTTGTCAAACCCGGCCTTTTGACCACGATTCAGGATCTCGGTCGTCCCGGGTATTTCCACCTGGGCATTCCCGAGGGCGGCGCGATGGACCGCGCGGCGATGCGGATCGCGAACATGCTCGTGGGCAACCCCGAAGACGCCGCAGGGCTCGAAGCGGTCTTCATGGGGCCCGAGCTGACCTTCAAGGATGACGCTCTCGTGGCGATCGGCGGTGCGGACATGCCGGTGTTCGTCGATGGCGAAGAACACGCCTGCTGGTCGTCCTTCACGGTCAAGGCCGGGCAGACCCTGAAATTCGGCTATCTCAAGACCGGCGCGCGGATCTACATCGCCATCGCGGGCGGTATCGACACGCCGCCGGCGCTCGGCAGCCGGTCCACCTATCCCATCGGCGCGCTCGGCGGCTTTGAAGGCCGCGCGCTTGCGGCGGGCGACGTGGTGCCGGTCGGGCAGCCCTCCGGTGCCGCCAAGGAACGGACGCTGGACAAGAGCCTGCTGGCCGAACTGCCCAAACCGGTGGAGCTGCGGGTGCTGCCCGGCCTTTACTGGCATCGCCTGACCGAAGGTTCGCAGGAGCAATTCTTTGCCGACGAATGGAAGGTCGCGCCCGAGGCGGACCGCATGGGCTATCGCTTCCGCGGCGGCAAGCCGATGGAATTCGTCGAACGCGACCAGCCGTTCGGTGCCGGCTCCGATCCGTCCAACATCGTCGACGGATGCTATTCCTACGGCTCGATCCAGATTCCGGGCGGTACGGAACCCATCGTCCTGCACCGCGATGCGGTCTCGGGCGGAGGATACTTCACCATCGGGGCGATCATCTCGGCCGACATGGACCTGATCGGCCAGTTGCAGCCCAACACGCCCGTGAAGTTCAAGAAGGTCGATATGGAAACGGCCCTGGCCGCCCGCGTCGAGCGGACAGAGCGGCTGGACAAGATCAGAAGCGCCCTGACCTGATCAGGGCCTTCGATGCAGTAACGAGAAACCAATCGAATGGCGGCCATGACGATCGCCAGAACACTCAAGGGGAGTAACGAAGAATGACGAAGACACTGACGAAACTCACGCTCGGCACGGCGCTTGCGGTCGCAAGTATGCCCGCTGCCGGTTTCGCGCAAGACACATGGTTTCCCTACGAAGCCGAAGAGACCACGCCGGCCTTCGCGGCGGACGGGGAACGCACCCCGATCACCTACGAAGCGTTGGACAAGGCCAGCGAGGCGTGGAACATCTGTGCCGTGCTGCCGCACATGAAGGACGCCTACTGGCTGGGCGTGGACTACGGTCTCGTCGAGGAAGCCCGCCGTCTGGGCGTCAAGCTGAACGTGACCGAAGCGGGCGGCTATACCGAGCTGGCCAACCAGATCAGCCAGATCGAGGACTGCGTCGCCGGTGGCGCGGACGCCGTCATCGTCGGCGCAATCTCCTATGACGGTCTCAACTCCGTCATTTCCGAGGTCGCCGGACAGGGCATCCCCGTCATCGACGTGATCAACGGCGTGTCCTCGCAGGACATCGCGGGCAAGGCGCTGGTATCTTTCAACACGATGGGCTCCGAAATCGGCAAGTTTTTGGCCGAAAAGCACCCCTCGGGCAGCGACGAGGTGACCGTGGGCTGGTTCCCCGGGCCGGCCGGCGCGGGCTGGGTCGAAGCGGCGAACGCAGGCTTCATGGACGCGGTGGAAGGAAGCGCCGTCAAGGTTCTCGAGCCCCGCTACGGCGACACCGGCAAGGAAGCCCAGCTGAAACTGGTCGAGGATGTCCTGCAGGCCAATCCCGATGTCGACTACATCGCCGGCACGGCGGTCACCGCCGAAGCGGCGCAGGGCGTCATCCGGTCGCGGGGCATGATGGACCAGACAGGTATCCTCGCCTTCTACCTGACACCGGGCGTCTGGACGGGCATCGAGCGTGGCTTCATCACCGCCGCCCCCGCGGACTCCATGGTGATCCAGGCCCGGATGGCCGTTGACCAGGCCGTGCGCATCCTTGAAGAAAAGGACGTGATCAAGCACGTCGGTCCGAAGATCTTTGTCGTCAATCAGGACAACATCGCCGATCTGGACCGCAGCACGGTTCTGCCCCCCGAAGATTTCTCGCCCGTCTTCTCGGTCGAATAATATCAATCCCGTGCCGGGCGGAGCGCATCCGCCCGGCACCCATCGGAAGCGGCATTTCCCGACATGGCGAATACACCACTCATCCAGACACAGGGGCTGACCCGCAACTACCCGGGTGTCGTCGCGCTTGACCACGTAGACATGGACGTCAAGGCGGGCGAGGTTCACGTGCTGTTCGGTGAAAACGGCGCGGGGAAGTCGACGCTCATCTCGCTTCTGGCCGGTGCCAACACCCCAAGCGAGGGCAGTATCCTCGTCGAGGGAAAACCGGTCAGCTTCAACTCGGTGTCCGACGCGCAGGCCGCGGGCATCTTTACCGTTTTTCAGGAATTTTCGCTGATCCCCACGATGACCGTGGCAGAGAACATGTTCCTCGGGCGCGAACCGGGGATCGGACCGTTCACCAACCACGCCGAAATGCGCCGCAAGGCCCGCGCGCTGATCGACCAGCTGGGCTTTGACGTGCCCGTGACGGCGCCGGTCGCGCAACTGTCCCGCGCGCAGCAGCAGATGGTCGAGATCGCCAAGGCATTTCACGGCACCCCCAAGGTGCTCATCCTCGACGAACCGACGGCATCTCTAACCGATCGCGAAGTGGACCACCTGTTCAAGACCATCCTGAAGCTGCGTGAACAGGGTGTCGCGATCATCTACATTTCGCACCGCATCCACGAATTCGAACGGATCGCGGACCGGGTCACCGTCCTGCGTGACGGCGCCTACGTGGGCACCACCGCGATGGACGACACCGACGAGGCGACCCTCGTCGAGATGATGGCGGGCCGCGCGATCAAGGACATCTACCCCGAAATCCCCCACAACCCGGCCGAGGTGCTGCTGGAGATCGACAGGCTGACGTCTCGCGGCGTGCGCGGCGCGACCCTGGCCGCCCGGCGCGGCGAGGTTCTGGGTATGGCGGGGCTGGTGGGGTCGGGCAAGTCACGCATCTTCCGCGCCGTCATGGGGCTGCAGCCGACACGTGGCGGAACGGTGACATGGAAAGGCAGCGACATCACCAATGCGCCGACGCGCGACGTGATCGGCGCGGGCATCTACTACCTGTCGCCCGACCGCAAAAGCGAGGGCCTCGACCTGGCCAAGTCGTCGTGGCAGAACCTCAACATCGACCTGATGATGGGCCGCGAGGCCCGAGGCGCGATGATCCGGCCCCGAGCGTTGAGAACGACCGCCGCGGGGATCCTGGAAACGGTCGAGTTGCGCGAAAGCTACCGCCCCAAGGCCGTCGCGCAGCTGTCGGGCGGGAACCAGCAGAAGGTGCTGTTCGCCAAGAGCTTCGGCCACGACGCCGATCTGTACATCTTCGACGAGCCAACCGTCGGGGTCGACATGGGAACGCGGGCCGCTCTCTACCGGCTGATTTCCGACATTGCCGCCGCAGGCAAGGCGGTGATCGTGATTTCCTCCGACCTGCCCGAGGTTCTCAACCTGTCCCATCGCGTGCTGGTCATGGCCGAAGGGCGGGTCACCGCCGAACTGACCGGCGACGACCGTACCGAGGACAACGTCCTGCGAAACTTTTTCAATGAAACCGGAGAGACCGTATGACAACCGCCCGAAGCGACGAGGAAACAAGGCCCAACCTGCTGAAGCGGCTCTTCGTGCGCCTTGGCGTGCTGCCGTTCTTCCTGTGCATCGCGGTCGTCGTCTTTGCCCTCCTGTCGGACCGTTTTCTGACGATCCAGAACCTCGTGAACGTCGGTCGGCAGTCCGTTTATCTCATACTCGTGTCGCTGGGTCAGATGCTGGTCCTGATCTCGGGGGGGTTCGACCTGTCGGTCGGTACCGTCATCGCGCTGAGTTCGGTCATCTCGGCCACTGTCATGGTTGCGACGGCCCCCATGTTCCCCGAAGCCGTCTGGCTGGCCATCGCGATCGGCGCGCTGGCCGGGTTCGGCGCGGCGCTCATCGTCGGCGGGATCAACGGCATCGGCGTTGCGATCTTCGACGTGTCACCCTTCATCATGACGCTGGGCGTGTCCTCCGTCGGGGCCGGCCTCGCGCTTTTCCTGACAGGCGGCATCCCGGTATCCGGCCTGCCGTTCGAATTCGGCAACGTTTTCGGTTTCGGCAGGGTCTGGGGCGTGCCCGTCCCCGTGCTGGTGGCAGTGCTCTGCATCGTCGTGATGTGGATCTTCATGGCGCGCACCCGGCTGGGCGCGCAGGTCTATGCCGTCGGTGGCAACATCAAGGCCGCGCATCTTTCCGCGATCAACACCCGGCGCACGCTGATGATGGCCTATGTTCTCTGTTCGCTGATCGCGGCCCTGACGGGGTTGCTGCTGACAGCGCGTGTCGAATCCGGAGAGGCGAACCTCGGCGGTACGATCGCGCTTGAATCCATCGCTGCCTGCGTCATTGCAGGCGTTTCGCTCCGGGGCGGGCTGGGCCGCGTGGAAAACGTGGTTCTGGGCGGCTTCTTCATCATTCTGGTGCAGAACGGCATGAACCTGGCGCAGGTCAGTTCCTACATGCAGATGGTGCTCTTGGGCACGCTGCTGATCCTCGCCGTGATCTTCGACCAGCTGCGCTTCCGCATGATCATGAGCGGCCGTTGACCCGACACCGGGCGGCCGCCGCGCGCCGCCCGATCCACCTGAAATCGAAGGAGGACGGGAAATGTCCTATTCGGAAGCGATCCGCTTTGCAGACAGCGTCGATGAGGCGGTAAGCCGTCTTGCGGATGACCCGGAGCTTTCCATTCTCGCCGGGAGCACCTGGGTCATGCGTGCGCCCCTGCGGCGGGAGGAGATCGCCGCGCGCTATCTGTCGCTGTCGCGCATCCCCGCCCTGCGGGAGGTCTCGGTGGATGACGACACGCTGTCGATCGGCGCGATGGCCACCCATGCCCGGATCGCCCGGACCGTCGCGGGTCACGCCGATCTAAGCGGTTTGCATCAGGCCGCACGGAAGTCGGCCAACCCCGGGGTCCGGCAACTGGCCACCGTGGGCGGCAACATCTGCGCCCGGGACTTCGCCGCCGGCGATCTGGTCCCGGCGCTGCTTGCCCTCGATGCCGAGATCGAGGTGGCGTCCGCCGGCAAGGCCGAAACGCTGCCCTTGACGGAATTCCTGAGCCGGTCGCCCGACAGGGGCGCCTTGGTGACCCGCGTTCTGGTCCGCAGGAAAGCCGGCGCCGGATCCCATGTGCGCCTGACCATGCGCGCGGCGGGCGATTACCCGGTGGCCATCGTCAGCGCGTGGCAGTCGAAGGACGGCAAGGACACCCGCATCGCGCTCGGATCGGTGGAAGCGACGGCACGCCGCTGGACGGCACTGGAAGCCGCGCTGCCCGCAGACCTGACCGGCCCGGAGGCCGAACGGATCGCCCGGACGCATCTTGACGAGATCAGGGGCCGGGACGCGGTCGATGCCAGTGGCGCCTACCGCACCCGCGTGCTTCCGGTCTGGTCGGGCGCGCAATTTCAGATCTGAGCAACGCCAGGAGCGATTTTTCATGAGCATCCGACTGAAGATCAATGGCGAAGACCGTGTCTATCACGGCGATCCGCGCGACAGCCTGCTGACCGTGCTGCGCCGCGACCTCAGGCTGACCGGGGCCAAGGACGTCTGTGGCGAAGGGTTCTGCGGCGCCTGCATGGTGATCGAGAACGGCACAGCCGTTCCCGCCTGCCTGCGGCCGGTCGGCCTTCTGGAAGACGCCGAGATCACCACGATCGAAGGTCTCTCGCCCCTTTCGGAGCCTTCCCCCCTTCAGGCGGCCTTCGCGCGGCACGATGTCGTGCAATGCGGCATGTGCTTTCCGGGCATGGTCATGACCTTGACCTCGCTGCTGGCCGAAAACCCGTCACCAGACCGTACCGAGGTGAAAGCGGCGCTGGTGGGCAACCTGTGCAGGTGCACGGGCTATGAACGGATCGTCGATGCCGTGATGTCCCTTCAGGAACAGGAGCACGCGCAATGACCGACCAGCCGCATCGTGCCGTCATGGATTACCCCCGCCGAGATGCCGCGGACAAGCTGCGCGGCCGGACGAAATACACCGTCGACATGGCCGGTCAGGATGTCTTGCATGCCGTTCTGGTGCGTTCCGATGTCGCCGCCGGCATCATCCGCGACATCGATCTGACCGCTGCACGGGGGATGCCCGGGGTGCGTGCCATCGCCTCCGCCGCCGATGCCCCGGGGCTTCACGGTCTCGGGATCGCGGATCACCCGATTTTCGCGCGTGACACCATTCGCTATCACGGCGAGCCGATTGCCGCCATCGCCGCCGACACGCTGGCACAGGCGCAGGCCGCCGCGCGGGCTGTCAAAGTCGATATCGAAGCGGTGGCACCGGTCCTGACGATGGCAGATGCGCTGGCCGAGGGCGCGCGCGACGTGCACCCGGAATGGCGCGATTACGAGGTGCTGGTGCCCGGTGCGAAACGCGGCGGGAACGTCGCATGGGAGGCGAGTGTAGATCGCGGCGATACCGACGCGGCCTTCGCACGCGACGACGTGACGATCGTCGAGGGGTGCTACAGGGTCGGGCGCCAGAACCATGTCGCCTTCGAGCCCCGGTCGGTGGTTGCCAGTTTCGAGGACGGCCGGCATCACATCGTCACGTCGACGCAAGCGCCCTGGACCGTGCGGGCGGTGACCGCCACCGCCCTTGGCATTCCGCCTTCGCAGGTGCGGGTGACGGTCCCTCCCGTCGGGGGTGGGTTCGGCCTGAAATTCGACTGCTCGGTCGAGCCCTACGCCGCGATACTTGCGCAAAAGTCCGGACGTGTGGTCAACCTGACCCTCAGCCGGGAGGAAGAGATGCTCACCTGCCTGTGCCGGGAGAATGCCGAGATCCACCTGAAATCCGCGGTCACCCCGGATGGCGAGATCGTCGGGCGCGAGGCGACCGTCCTGATGGATTGCGGCGCCTACGGGGGCGAACAGGTGTTCCTGACAACCATGACCGCGCACACCCTCGGAGGGAACTACCGGCTGGGATCGGCCCGGATCACCACAAAGGCGGTCTATACCAACACGCCGCCCAACGGCGCATTCCGGGCCTGCAACGGTGTCTACACAACACCTTCGGAACGGCACACCGACGAGATCTGCGCCGCGATCGGCATGGACCCCATCGAATATCGCAAACGGCACGTGGTCGGGGACGGTGCGCTCGGGTCCACGGGGCAGGTCTTCGAAGGGGACGTGCTGCGCCCGATGCTGGAACGCATGGAAGCGCTGAACGCCAGCCTTCCCCTGAACCGGCAAGATCCCGAGCGCTATGTCTACGGCCGTGCGACCACCGTGGGAACGTGGTTCATCTTTGTCGGCCCCTCGGCCGCGACGGTCAATCTGAACGCGGATGGCAGTGCTACCCTTGTCACGGCGGGGGTCGAGATCGGCTCGGGCACGATGATGCAATCCCTGCCTCAGATGGCCGCGGCGGAACTTGGCCTCCACCCGGATCAGATCGTGGTAAAGACGGCCGATACCGATGCCTCGGGACGTGATCTCGGGGTCGGTGGGGGGCGCACCACCGTGTCGATCGGCGCCGCCACCTCCGCCGCCTGTGCCGAGGTGCGCACGAAGCTCCTCGATATCGCGGCCGAGATGCTTCAGACGCCCGCCACCAGGTTGGTGCTTGCGGACGGGAGGATCGAGATTGCCGATCGGCCGGGCAGCGGCATGACGATCCAGACCGCCATCGCCGAGGCCGAGCTGCGCCACGGCCCGGTGTCGGGCTCGGGCGCTTTCACGGCCCCCGGTACGCCCGCCATGCCGGGCTGCGCGGCGGGCCATTTCATCGACGCGATCGATATCCCGGTATTCGCCGTGCACAGCTGCGATGTCGCCGTGGACCGCCATACCGGCCATGTCCATGTTCTCGACTACCGGGTTGTTCAGGACGTTGGCCGCGCCATCAATCCCCGCGCGATCTCCAGCCAGGTACAGGGCGGTGTCGTTCAGGGTCTCGGCTACGCGCTGCACGAGGAAGTCACCATCGGCAAGGACGGTCGGATCGCCCAGAGCGGTTTCGAAACCTACAAGATTCCCGGCGCGGGCGACGCCTTGCCGGTGAAGATGGACATGTTCGAAGGGGCACCTTCGATCGGGCCGCTCGGCACCAAGGGCGCGGGCGAAGTCCCGATCCTGAATGTCGGCGCCACCGTCGCCTGCGCCGTCGCCAATGCGACGGGCAAGCAGGTGAACGAACTTCCCCTGACCCCGCCCCGCGTTATCCTCGAGGGTCCGGATGGCCCGCTGACGCTGCCGCACCTGATGGCCAAGACGGCTTGAAGACGATGGCATCCAGGCGCACCTGACGCTTTGCCGAAATCCGTGGGCTAGTCCAAGTGCGCGTTCAGAAAGGCGAGGATCGGTGCGGCGGTGGCCGGTGCGTCCTCTTCATGGGCAAGATGACCCAGGCCGGCGAGCGAAACGACCCGCGCATCGGGCATCCTTGAGGCCGCCTCGGCCGACACCTCCGGCGGAACGGCCTTGTCCGCGTCCCCGGTGATGAGCAGGGTTTTCGCCGGATGCCGGGGCAGGGCCCGCAACAGCGGCCCGAGATCCCACTGCGCCATCATGGACAGCGTGGAATCGACATGGGCCCGATCGCTGACAAGGGCGCGGTACCACCGCAGATCGGTGTCGGGCAACCGCGACCCGTGTGCCCTCGATCAGCCGGGTGACGGACTGCGTCGCGCCGCGGAGGCCGTGAACAGCTTGAGCGACCCAGGGGTGTCATTGCCAAGGCCTTGGCCATCAGCGGGAACACGACGCCGGCCAGCCCCCTGAAGTTCCCCAGCGCGGCGTTGATGCCGACGACACGCGGCACGGGGTTCAGGGTCAGCGCCATCTGAAGGGCAATGGCGGCCCCTGCCGAATGTCCG